>NZ_JBHZDA010000069.1:33599-36884 GCF_042755665.1 Streptomyces sp. NPDC059142 | reverse complement strand
CGACCGGTCCGGTCGGTGGCACGCTTCACCCTCCTGGGCCTCATGGTCCTCAGCCCGCCGGATCCCGTGTCGGTTCGGTGGCGGCGACGGTGCCGGGCGCGACGGCGGGCGCGCCCGGCGCCTCGGCGTCCACCAGTCCGCCCTTGACGGTCAGCGAGCGGACGTCCTTGCTGCACAGTGCCGCGAGGGTGGCGGAGAGGACCAGACAGACACCGCCGAGCAGCGTCGCGCGCGACCCGAAGCGTTCGGAGAGGGTGCCTGCCGTCATCTCCCCGACGGGCAGGGCGAGGATCGAGCCGAGCATGTCGTACGAGTAGACGCGGGCCAGCCGGTCGGGCGGGACGTTCTCCTGGAGCGACACGTCCCAGGCGACCCCGAACTGCTCCAGGGCGAGCCCGTTGAGGAACATCGCCACCACCAGCAGTGCCAGGGGCGCCGCCTCGGCCAGCGCGATCAGCGGCAGGGCGTCGAGCGCCACCACGGCCACCCCGATGCGCAGGGCGTGACGGGAGCGGGAGCGGCCCACCACGAACCCGCCGATGAGCGCGCCGGCCATCTGTGTGGCCAGCACCAGCCCCCAGGCGGTGCGCCCGTAGGTGCTGTTGGCGATGGTCGGTCCGAGCACCTGGATGCCGCCCGCGGTCACGGCGTTGACGACGAAGAACTGGAGCACCACCACCCACACCCAGGTGCGTGCGGTGAACTCCTTCCATCCTTCGCGGAGTTCGCGCAGCGGCTGGGAGGGCTCGTCCGGTGCCGACTTCGTCCGGGGCACGCGTACCCCGTGGTAGGCGAGGGCGGCGCCCGCGAACACGACGGCGTTGGCGGCCATGCCCCAGCCGGGGCTGAACACGGCCGTGATCATGCCGCCGACCGAGGCGCCGACGATCATGCCGGTGTTCACACCCATGCGGCTCAGGGCGTTGGCGGCGCGCAGTTCCCCGGCGGGCACGGTCTGCGGGACCAGCGAGGCGGAGGCGGGCATCGACACGGCGGCCACCGCGCCGTTGACCACGCTCAGCAGGATGAGCACGCCGAGCGAGGCGGCCTCAGTGAGCAGCACCACGGCGACCGCCGCCTGCACCGCCGCGGCCGACAGGCTGGACCCCTGAAGGATCAGGGCCCGCGGCACACGGTCGGCGAGGATGCCGCCGAAGAGGACGAGGAGGACGTTGGCGATCGACCGCGAGCCGACGACGATCCCGACATCGACGGCGGAGCCGGTCAGGTCCAGGACGGCGAAGGCCAGGGCGATGGGCGCCATGGAGTTGGCGCAGTGGGTCATGGTGCGGCCGAACACCAGGTTGCGGAAGTTCCGATGGCGTAAGGACGCCAGAACGGAAGCCTTCTCGGCTCGCTCGGTCACTCTGAGGTCCCCTCTCGGGCCATTTCGAACAGCATGAGCGTCGCGCTGGCACGTACGGTCCCGGGTGTGTCCGGCGGCCGGGCCTCGGCGTGCATGATGACCCCCAGCTCCACGGCGAGCTCCCGCACCCGCTCCCATGCCTCGGGGGGCAGCCACAGCTCGGCGTCGGTGAACGCCCCCGGCGACCCGGCGACCCGCTCGCGGCTGCGGCGTCGCAGCTCCTCGGAGAGGGCGGCGGCCAGCCCCGCGTAGTCGTCGGGGGATCCGTCGGAGACGGACTCCCCGCTCGCCGGATTGTGGCGGTACAGCTTGGCCCGGCCGCCGCGCACGGTGCTCTCCTCGACCATCTCCAGCAGGCCGGCGGCGTGCAGATGACGCATGTGGTAGCTGACGTTCGCCTGCGACTCGCCCAGCTCGCGCGCGGCCTCACTGGCGCTCATGGCATGCGCGGTGAGCAGGGACAGCAGGCGCAGGCGCAGCGGATGGGCCAGCGCACGCAGACCGCTGAGCTCCGTGCGTCTCTCGGCAGCGGACATGGGCACGAGTATCCGGCCCCGCTCAGCGCACTGTCAAACACTTCTTTGAGGGATGTCTGTCGCCGTCCTGGCGGACCGGGGTGTCGCCGCGGCCGACGACGAACGGCGACAGCGGTGCGGGCAGCGGCGGTCGGCGCTTCCGTCCCCCTTCCAGCGCCGCGCGGGGCAGACCACCACCTGTGTACCGGAGTGCCGCGGGCGATCGCGCCCGGACGAGGCGGAGCTTCCTCGATGTGTTTCCCGGATCACGGAACACCCCTGATTTTCACCGGAGTTATCGAGCCCGAATTGTTGAACTGATACTTCGGTGTAGTCACGTTTCCCCCCACACACGGGAGTTCGCATGCGCCCTGTACGCGCACACAGACCGCTGGTCTCTCTTCTCGCCGCGGCCGCCGCGCTCTGTCTCACCGTCATCGCGGCCCCCACCGCTCAGGCCGCTCCGTCCGGGGCGGAGGCGGCCGGGAAGTACGTCGCTCTCGGCGACTCCTACGCCGTCGGGCCCGGCACCCGCAGCTATGACGACCCGAACGACGCCTGTCGGCGCGGGCCGCTGTCCTACCCCCGGCTGTGGGCGGCGCAGCACCCCTCGTACTCCTTCGTGGAGGCGTCCTGCTCCGGAGCGACCGCCGCGGAGATCAAGAGCCTGCAGGTGCCCCGGCTCACCGCGGACGCGACGCTGGTGACGGTGCAGGCCGGCGGGAACGACGTGGGCTTCGTCAGTGTTCTCCAGAACTGTGTCCTCACCCTGGACGACAAGGACTGTGTCGCCGGGGTCGAGGCCGCGAAGGCGGCGGCGACCGGTGTCCTGCCGGGCGCGCTGGCCGACACCTATGCGGCCGTCAGGGGGGCGGCGCCCAACGCCGAGGTGGTCGTGGTCGGATATCCCCGGCTCTACAAGATCGGCGGCAACTGCGGCATCCTCGGGCTGAGCGACACGGAGCGCACCGCGCTGAACTCGGCGGCCGACGTCCTCAACACCGTTCTCGCGCAGCAGGCGGCGAACGCGGGCTTCACCTTCCTCGACCCGCGGCCGGCCTTCGACGCGCACGCCATCTGCTCGGGGAACCCCACCTGGGTGACGAGCCTGGAGTGGGACAAGCTGAACGAGTCGTACCACCCGAACCAGGCCGGGCACCGGGACGGTTACCTGCCCGCGCTCAACGCCATCACGGGCTGACGGCGGGAACCGACGGGCTCCGGCTCCGCGGGTCACGGACAGGATGACGGTGGCGCGGGGGGGGGGGGGGGCCCGGCGGGCGCGGCTCGGCGGGGGGTGGCCGGGGGTGTTGGGGTGCGCCCGGGCCCGCCCGGGGCGGGGCGGGGGGCGGACGGAGAGACGGACAGGGGGAGGGGCCCGGATCATCCTGTAATCCGGGCCCC
>NZ_JBHZDA010000069.1:22766-33589 GCF_042755665.1 Streptomyces sp. NPDC059142 | reverse complement strand
CCGGCGGGGCCCCCCCCCGGGCCCGCGCGCCGGCGAGAGCGCGCGGGTGGGCGGGGGGGGGGCGCCGGCCCCCCCCCCCCCCACCTTTCGTATACGGCCCCGGGCCGCCTCGTTCCTTCCCGGCCCCGGGGCGCTCGTTCACAGCGCGAGTGAAGCGTCCGGGCCCGGAGGCCGGTCCTCCACGGCGGGCACGAGCATCTGGGAGGCGGCGAGTTCGCGGTAGAGGACATCGGCACCGACCAGGTCGTCGTGGGAACCCGCGGCACGGATCCCACCGCCCTCCAGGACGATGATCTGCTCGGCATCGGTGACCGTGGACAGGCGGTGGGCGATCAGGATGACGGTGCAGCGGCGGGCGGCCTGGTCCACCGCCTCCCGCAGGGCCTGTTCGTTACTCGCGTCGAGCTGGGCGGTGGCCTCGTCGAGCAGCAGTACCTCGGGCCTGCGCAGCAGGGCACGCGCGATGGCGAGGCGCTGGCGTTCCCCGCCGGAGAGAGTGACGCCGCGGTTGCCGACCTCGGTGTCCAGTCCGTCGGGCAGCCTGGCGATCAGGGAGTCGAGCCGGGTCAGGCGCAGCACCTCGGCGATGTCCTCGTCGGTGGCGCCGGTCGCGGCGTAGCGGAGATTGTCGCCGAGGGTGCCCGCCATGACCGGGGACTCCTGCTCGACGTAGGCGATACGGCGGCGGACCTCGGCGCGGGGCATGAGGGCGATGTCCTGGCCGCCGATCCGGATGGCGCCCGCGTGTGGTTCGTAGAAGCGCTGGAGCAGCGCGAACATCGTGGTCTTGCCCGCTCCGGACAGGCCGACCAGGGCGGTACGGGTGGCTCCGGGCACGGTGAAGCTGATACCGCGCAGGGCCGGGCCGCGCCCCGGGTAGCCGAAGTGGACGGCGTCGAACTCGACCGGCGGCGCCGGTGCCGGCCGCGCGGTGCGCGGGTCCGCCGGCTCGGGAAGGTCCACGTCGTCCTCGGCCGGCAGCGCTCTGACCTGCTCGACGCGGACGATGGCGCCGAGGCCCTGCTGGAGCATGCCGAGGCCGCCGAGGAGTGCGGCGATCGGGCTGGCCAGGTAGAAGACGTAGAGCAGGAAGGCGATCAGCTGGGAGGCGTCGAGATCGCCGGAGGCCACCAGGGCGCCGCCGACGCCGAGCACCGCCAGGAAGGCCGCCTGGATGGCGACGCCGGAGAGGACCTGGACCAGGGCCGCGTACTTGGCGCCGGTCAGACCCGCCTCGTACGCCTCCTGGACGGCGGATTCGGCGCGGGCGGTCTCCCGGGACTCGGCTCCGTTGGCCTTGACGGTGCGGGCCGCGCCGAGCGAGCGGTCCAGGGCGGCGCCGATGGCGCCGACGGAGACCTGGGCGCGGGCGACGGCCGCGCGGATACGGGGCAGGATCAGTCCGAGGAGCGCACCGGTGCCGAGCAGGACCGCGAGGGTGACGCCGAGCAGGCCGAGGTGGACCGTGCCCATCAGGACGACGGCGCCGACGACGGTGAGCGACCCGTTGGTGATCATGACCAGGCCCTGGGTGGCGGCGTTCTGCACCAGGGCGCTGTCGGAGGTGACACGGGCGATCAGATCGCCGGGCGGTCGGCGGTCCAGCTCGGCGACCTTCAGCCGGATGAGACGGAAGACCAGGTCGCGGCGGATGGAGCGGACGACCTGCTCCGAGGTGCGCTGCTGCCACCAGGACTGGATTCCGGTCAGGACCGCGCCCGCCACCACCAGGACGCCGAGCAGGACCAGCGACCCGGTGACCGCCGTACCGTCCGCCAGGGCGTCCAGGACCGATTGCGCCACCAGCGGCTGGACGAGCCCGCCGGCGCTGGCGGCCAGCGCGAGCAGCAGCGAACCGAGCAGGACGAAGCGGTACGGGCGGGCCTGTTGGAGCAGGGCCCTCAGCGGGCGGACACCGACGGCCGACGGCCCGTCGGACGTGAGGCTCGGCGCCTGGGGCGGAGGCATCGGAAGGGCTGTGGTCATGGGGTGCTCCGGGGTGGGGGGCGCTCCCGGAGGTGTTCCGGGTGAGGATGCTGATGGAGGTGCTCCGGTACGGGCGGGGCCTCAGTACGGGCGGAGGCGCCGGTACCGGTGGAGGCGCCGGTACGGGTGAGGTGTTCCGGTACGGGCCGGAGCTCCGGTACAGGTGAAGACTCCGGTACGGGCGGAGCCTTCGAACGCGCTCAGCGGCCCGCGGGGGCCACCGGGTGCGCCGTGACGAGCTGTTCGAGGTGGTCGGCCGCCGCGCGCCGGCCGCCCGCGACGCGCAGCGACCTGCCGATGGCAGCCGCCGCCGTACGGTGCCCACCGGTGTCGTCCAGGACCGTGCGCAGCGCCTCGGCGAGCTTCGGCGCGTCCACCCGGCCGAAGCGCACCCGGATCCCGGCGCCCGCCTCGGTCACCTGGCGGGCCACGATCGGCTGATCGTCCCGGATCGGGGCGATCACGAGCGGCAGCCCGTGCCAGAGGGTTTCGCAGACGGTGTTGTGGCCGCCGTGGCAGACGACCGCACTGGCCCGGCCGAGCAGTTCGAGCTGGGGGACGTAGCGGCGCACCAGGATGCCGGGCGGCGGCTCCGCGAGCAGCCCGCCGGGATCCACGACGACGCCCTGCACCCGGTCGGCGAGCAGCTCCAGCGCCGCGGCGGCCTCGTGGAGGAAGCGCGCGCCCGCGTCGGTGTTGGCGGTGCCGAGCGAGACGAGGACCAGTGCGCGGGAGGGATCGAGCGCCTCCCAGGGGAAGTCGGGATCCCCGGGCCGGTCGGCGAAGGCCGGACCGAGCAGATGGACCCGTTCCGAGGGCGGGGCCGCCGTGTCGCCGACGAGTTCCCTGCTGGTGAAGGCGAGGACACCGTACGGGGAGAAGCGCGGGTCGTGGGTGGCGGCCGGGTCGCCGATCGCCTCTCGCAGCGCGTCCAGCCGACCGGTCAGCCAGGCGGCCACCTTGGGCAGGTCGGCCAGCGGGTCGACGAGTTCGGCCGAGGTGCTGGCCGAGGTGAAGTACGGGACGCCGAGGCGTTCGCAGACCAGGGCTCCCGCCACCGCGTGCTGGTCGGTGACGACCGCGTCCGGGCGGAAGGTGTGGACCGCGCTCGCCACGGCGGGCGCCATCGCCTCGGCGAGCGGGATGAAGAAGTCCTCCCAGAGGAAGCGGAAGGCGGCCGGTCCTGTCAGGGTCGGAGGGCGGACCAGTTCGCTGGTCGCGGGGAGCACGCACGGGTGGACGACGGCGGTGGACCCGGCCGCGTCGCGGACGCGGTCGGCGTATCCGCACCACTCGACCTCGTGGCCGCGCGCGGTCAGCTCGGCCGCCACCGCGACGAGCGGGTTGATGTGCCCGGTCAGCGGCGGTACGACCAGGAGGAAGCGGCTCATCCGACCGCTCCGGCCCGGACGCCCGCCCGGCGCGCGTGGTGCTCGCCCACCCAGTCCAGGACGAGGTCACGGGTGCGGGCGGGCTGTTCGACCAGGACCGAGTGGCCCTGGTCCGGGAGGACGACGGTGCGGCACCGCTCGACCTTCGCCTCCAGCTCCGGCACCTGGGCGCTCAGCCCGGAATCGCCGCCGAAGACGGCGAGCAGCGGGCAGCGGAGCGCCGACAGGTCGTCGTCGATGAGCCGCCCGGCCGGGACGTCCTCGGCCAGCGTGGTGGTCCGCAGGATGCGTGCGGCCGCGCGGGAGAGCCGGGCGGTGTGCGCCCCGTGGCGCTCCTTGATCCACTCGATGGCCTCCTCGCGGACCAGCTCACGGCGGGCGTGCGCCAGGCCGTCCGCGATGTGGCCGGCCCAGGCGGCCACCGGCGGCTCGGACTCGATCATGGTGAGGGTGGCGGTGCGGTCCGGGTGCCAGGCGGCGAATCCCGCGGCGACCGTGCCGCCGAAGGAGTTGCCGACCAGGTGCACCGGGCGGTGCTCGTCCAGGGCGTCCAGGAGCAGTGCCAGGTCCTCGACGAAGTGCTCCAGGCGGTAGCCGGTGGGCGGCCGGTCGGTACGGCCGTGCCCGCGCAGGTCGTACATCACGGTGTCCATGCCCGCCGCGGACAGGGCCGGGCCGAGGGTGAAGTAGTAGCTGGCGAGCGAGTCCGTGAGCAGTCCGTGCACGAGGACGACCAGCGGGGGCTCCCCTCCCGCGCGGGCCGTGCCGCCGGCCTCGCCCGCGGACAGCCGCTGCACATGGGTGGTGATGTCGCCGGTGCGTGTCTTCGCCATCCGGTCAGCTCTCCTCGGTGGCGCGCAGCGAGGCGGTGACGTGGTCGGCGAGCCGGCCCACGGTCAGCGCGATGATCTCGTCGAGTTCCAGGTCCGCGACGAACAGGGCGAGGTTGACGCGTTCGCCGTAGTGCTCGCGCAGCAGACCGGCGAGGGAGACCAGGTCGATGCTCTCCAGCTCCAGGTCGTCGTGGAAGAGCGTCTCACGGCCGATCTCGGCGTCCTCCAGACCGGCGTCGGGCAGCTCGCGCAGCGTCGCGGCGATCTGGGCGAGGACGGTGTCCTCATCGATGCCGAAGGCCGTGGGGGTGATCGCCTCAGTGGTCATGCTGGCTCTCCTGACTGACTGGCTCGGTGCCGCCCGTGGTCCAGGCGACGACATAGTTCCGTTCGGGCAGCCCCGCGGGGGCCGCCACCTGATCGCAGCGCACTTCCCAGGCGCTGCCCGCGTGTTCCACCCGCAGCAGACCGGGGCGGGCTGCGGTGACCTCGTACTCCTGGGGCCGTCCGCCCAGTCCCGTACCGCGCTCCTTCGCGACGGCTTCCTTCGCCGCCCAGAAACGGGTGAACCACAGGTCTTCGCCCTCGTCGCCCGCGGCGACGGTACGGGCGAGGAGCGCCCGCTCCTCGGGGCCGCAGGCCGCCGCGACGGTGGCGGCGGGCCGGGCGGTGACCTCTTCGAGGTCGATACCGCACGGTCCGCGGCGGGCCAGGGCGACCGCCGCCTCGGCGCTGTGCGCGAGGGAGACCGTCAGCCCCGGGCCGAGGTCACGGCCGTGCACGCCGGTCGCCACGGGACGGCCGACGGCGTCGTTGTGCAGGGCGATCTCGGCCGGGTAGATGTCGTCCGCGCCCTCCGCCCAGAGCAACCCGCGCACCGCGTCCTTGGCGGCGATCCGGCCGAGCAGATGGCGGCGTCTGCGGGTCGGGGGCCGGGCGGCGTAGCGGTCGCGTTCGGCGCCGCCGAGCACATTGCGCATGATCAGGTCACGGGTGGCGAGGTCGGGCCACCGCTCGTGGACCACGCTCCATCCCCCGGGACGTGCCTCGGAGAGGGTGTTCCGGCCGGGGAAGCGGTCCATCAGACGGATGCCGGGGTCGGTGTCGAAGCGCCGGTCGGTCCAGCCCGTGCAGACGGCCAGGACGCGGCCCTCGTGGACGAGTTGCATGTCGGCGGTGAGGGTGGTGGGGGTGACCTCGCGGATACGGATGTGGCAGTCCAGGGCGGTGCCGGCGGGCGGTTCCGCGCCGTAGAAGTCGATCCGGGCCATGCCGACGGGGAAGACCGTGGTGCGTTCGGTGAGGGTGGCCATGATCCAGTAGCCGAGGAGCTGGCCGACGTTGTCGAAGAGCGCGCCGGGTGCTCCGGGCGCGGTGAGGACGCCGCGCACGTGCCGGTCACCGATCGCGGTGAGTTCGGTGACGCCCTGGAAGGCGGGGCCGTGGAACATCCACCGCTCGGTGTAGAGCTGTTCGGCGGTCAGCTCGGGAACCCGTTCGCGGGCCGGGTCCACCGGCCACACGGCGGGCGGGGTCCCGGGTCCCTCGGCGAACCGGACCTCGGCGCCCGCGAAGCCGGTGAGCCCGACCTCGATCCGGTCCGGGCCCGAGCGGCGTACCGCGACGGGCACGTCGCGGGCCGGCATGGCCTCGATCCACTTCTGGAGCCGCACCCGGTGCACGGCTACCGCCCGCTGCCCGCGCTGTCCTGCCATCGCCTCTTCCGCGATCCGGACGAGGTGGTCGACGACGGTGGTCGCGGGCACGATCGGCCACCGGTCCGCCTCGTCGGGCCAGCCGGGCCGCTGGCGGAAGAAGCAGTGGTCGAGGAGGTACGGCATCCGGTCCACATCGATCCGGAGGGCGGCGGGGACGGCCGCGAGGCCGTCGGTGCCGTCCGGGCCGTGGGAGCCGTCCGGCCCGCCGGGGCCGTCCGGGGCCACGGAAGCGCTCGGGGGAACGGGACGGCCTGGGGCCCGGGACACGGCGCCGGTCGGTACGACGCCACCGGCGCGCGCGGGCGGCGGCCGGTGACCGGCCGGGACGCGAGGGCCTGGGCGCCGCCCCAGCGCGTCGAGGAGTTCCGCGGCGACGGCGGTGGTGTCGGTGAGCAGCGCGGAGAACTCGGCCGCCACCGGGCGGTGTCCGGCGGCCCGGTCCGGCGCGGCGGCCTCCGCCTCTGCACGGGCGGCGGGGCGCCACGTCCCGGCGGTGGTGCCGGGTACGGGGGCGAGGAGGCCGTGCCCGGAGGCGGGGAGGGTGATCAGGGCGCCGCCGAGGTCGAGCTTCATCCCGGCACGCCGTACCGGACGGATGGCCGAACCCGCCCGCCCGGCACGAGGGTTGAGCGGGGTGACATCCGGGGCCGCGCCCTCCGTCCACAGCGCCGTCGCCACCCGGCGGAGCTGGGCGAGGCTGTCCCGGGCGGGTGAGTGCGCGGGAACCACCAGCCGGTCGCGGCCCGCGAGGGTGTCGTCGATGAGGGAGCCGAGCTGCCCCGCGCCCAGCGTCAGGAAGGCCCGGAAGCCCGCCTCGTACATCCGCAGGACGAGCTCGCGGAAGCGGACCGGTTCGAGCAGGTGGCGCACGAACAGCTCGCGGACCGCCTCCGGTTCGGCCGGGAAGGGAGCGGCGACGGTCGCGGACCACAGGGCGGTGTGCGGCGGGTGCAGGGTGTACCGCTCGGCCGCCGTACGGATCGGGTCCAGGTAGGGGGCGAGCATCGGGGTGTGGAAGCCGGAGCGGAAGGGCAGCACCTGCGCGATGATGCCCTGCGCCCGGAAGGCGGCCACCAGGTCGGCGACGGCCTTCTCGGGTCCGCAGATCATCGACTGGCCGGGGGCGTTGTCATGGCTGAGGACCACGTCCGCGCGGCCGTCCAGCCGGTCGAGGACCCGGTCGGCGGCGGTGCCGAGGACGGCGAAGGCCAGGCCGGGCACCCGCAGCGCGTCCGGGTCGAAGCCGGCCAGGAAGGCGTCCACCTCCTGGGGGGCGTGCACCCCGGCCGCCGCCATCGCGGTCCACTCCCCCACACTGTGCCCGGCCATGGCATCGGGGACCACGCCGAGTCGGCGCAGCGCGGTGTCGAGCAGCCGGCCGAGCTGGAAGACGGCGGCGCCGTGCCGGCCCACGTCGCCGACCTCGGTCCGCTCGTCGTGGGACCAGTCCAGGCCGAGCCGGGCGGCGAGTTCGTCGACCCTCGGGGTGAACTCGGCCTCCAGGCCCGGGAAGACGAAGGCGGTGCGCCCGCCGTCCTGGCCGAGCACCGGACGCGGGGTGAACCAGACGTCGCCGCGCCCGCGCCAGGGCTCGCCCTTGGCGACCGCCCGGCGCGCCAGTTTCAGGCTGCGTGCCGTGGGGTCGACGATGCCGAGCCGCACCGGGCCCGCCTCGGGCGAGCCGGTCTCGGGCAGGCTCGCGGCGAGCACCGCGCCGTCCTCGGCGTCGAGCCGGGCGGCCAGTTCCCCGGGGGTACGGGCGGCCAGCCGCAGTACGCGCTCCGGCTCGGCGACGGTCACCCGCGGCCGGCGGGCGGGGACCGCGGCGGGCTGTTCGAGTATCACGTGGGCGTTGATGCCGCCGAAGCCGAAGGCGTTGACCGCGGCCCGGCGCGGGGCGCCGCCCGCGACCTCGTCCCAGGGACGGGCTGTGGCGAGCGTGGTGAACCGGGTGGCTTCGAGTGCCGGGTGGGGGTCGTCGCAGTGCAGGGTGGGCGGCAGCGTCTCGTGGTGCAGGGCGAGCGCCGCCTTGATCAGACCGGCCACGCCGGCGGCCGGCATGGTGTGCCCGATCTGCGACTTCACCGAGCCGATGACGGCGCGCCCGGCGGTGGCGGGGCCGAACACCTCGGCGACCGTGTCGAGTTCGGCTCCGTCCCCGGCGGGCGTCGCGGTGCCGTGCGCTTCGAGGAGCTGGAGCGCGTCGGCCGCGCGCGGGTCGAGCCCGGCGGCCTCCCACGCCTGGCGGACGGCACGGATCTGGCCGCCCGGATCGGGGTTGAAGAGACTCGCGGAGCGGCCGTCGGAGGCCACTCCGGTGCCACGGATCACCGCGTAGATCCGGTCCCCGTCGCGCTGCGCGTCCGCGAGCCGTTTGAGGACGACCACGCCGGTGCCCTCACCGATCAGGACGCCGTCCGCGGACCGGTGCAGCGGCCGGATGCGCTCGCTCGGGGAGAGCGCTCCGAGCTGGGTGAAGACGCTCCACAGGGTGAGGTCGTGGCAGTGGTGCACACCGCCCGCGAGCATCACGTCGCACCGCCGCGAGGTGAGTTCGCGTACGGCGTGGTCCACCGCGACCAGCGAGGAGGCGCAGGCGGCGTCCACGGTGTAGGCGGGTCCGCGCAGATCGAGCCGGTTGGCCACGCGGGAGGCGACCAGGTTGGGCACCAGGCCGATCGCGGACTCCGGCTCCTCGGGTCCGAGCCGTTCGCAGAACCCGGCCCGAACCGAGTCCAGTTGGGCTTCGTCGAGTTGCGGGGCCAGCTCGCGCAGGGTCTGCACGAGCTGGTTGGCGGTGCGGACCCGCTGGTCCAGGCGGACCAGCGCCGGTGTGAGGTAGCCGCCGCGGCCGAGTACGATCCCGGCGCGTTCACGGCGGGCGGGCAGGACGGACTCGCCGCCCGCGTCCTGGAGGGAGCGGTGCGCCACGTCGAGCGCGATGAGCTGGTCCGGGTCGGTGGCGGGCACCGAGTTCGGCATGATCCCGAAGCGGGTCGGGTCGAACTCGGCGCCGCCGTCGACGAATCCGCCGCGACGGCAGTAGAAGCGGTCGCTGCGGCGTCCCGCGGCCGGGCCGGTCGCCGCGGCCGGATCGTAGAAGAGCGGGTCCCAGCGGTCGGCGGGCACCTCGGTGATCGAGTCCACGCCGGCCGCGATGTTGTGCCAGTAGGTGGCCAGATCGGGGGCGCCGGGGAGGAAGACCTCCATCCCGACGACGGCGACCGGCTCGGGCCGCGCTTCGGGACCGCCGAGGGGTACAGGGGTGGGCACCGTGCTCACCAGCCGGAGGCGGTGTAGACGACGGTGTGCTCGTCGGGGGCCCCGTAGGCGAGTTCGCGCAGCAGGCTGAGGGGGCCCTCCTCCAGGTCGATCAGTTTGATGCCGCGGGCCGCGTAGGAGCGCATCAGCTCCGGCCCGACCATGCCGCCCCCGGTCTCGGAGGCGGCCCAGGGGCCCCAGTGCACGGTCAGACCGCGCCGCTCCCCGCCGGACCAGCGCCGGCCCAGTTCTTCCAGGACGTCGTTGGCGGCGGCGTAGTCGCTCTGGCCTCGGTTGCCGAGGGCGGCGGCGATGGAGCCGAAGAGGACGGCGAAGCGCGGGCTCACCGGCAGTCGGTCCACCGCGTCGAGGACGGTGCGGGCGCCGTCGGCCTTGGTGGAGAAGACCCGGGCGAAGGACTCCGGGGTCTTCTCCGCGATCAGCTTGTCCTCGATGAGGCCGGCGGCGCAGACCAGCCCGTCGAGCCGTCCGTACTGGGCGTACACCTGCTTGACCGCGGCGCGGACGGCCTCCGTGTCCACCACGTCCACCTGCTGGTACTCGGCCTCGCCGCCCGCCTCCCGCAGGGCGGCCAGGGTGGCGCGCACCTCGCGCTCCGCGAGGATCGCCGAGGCCCTGCGTTCGGTCTCGGCGGGGGTGGTGGTGAGCCGCGCGGCGAGCAGGGCGCCGCGCAGCGAGGCGCGGTCGGTGGCGGCGGCCGTCGCCGGGTCCTCGGTGGCGGCGGGGTGCGGGGTGCGCCCGAAGAGGACCAGGCGGCAGCGGGCGGCGACGGCGAGAGCGCGGGCGAAGCGCGCGGTGATGCCCCGGGCGCCGCCGACCAGGAGGACCACCGACTCGCGGTCGAGCCCGACGGCCTCGGCCTCGGCGGCGCCGTCGCCGGCCGGTCCCGCGCCGCTGGTGGCGAGCGGGCCGAGCGGGGTGGGCCGCAGGCGCGGGGTGTGGCGTCGGCCGTCCTGGCCGAGCAGGACCACCGGCTCGTCCTCGGGGGCGGCGAGTTCGGCGAAGAGGGCGCGGGCGGCCTCGGCGGCGCTCGCCCCGTCGGGGACCTCTGCCAGCGTGGCGTGGGTCCCGGGGTACTCGCGTGCCACCGTACGGAAGAAGCCGCGCAGCCCGCTGGGTGGACCGGCGCCGCGCCGGTCGGCGGTGAGCAGCCGGCGCGGCCCGGCGGCGAGGACCCGCTGGTAGAGGGCGAAGGCCCCGGGCAGTACGGGTCCTTCGGTGTCCAGGGGCGTCAGGTGCACCACGGTCTCGGCGCCCTCGGCCGGCGGTGCGCCGTCGGGGACCAGCTCGGTCTCGACACCGGCCTCGGCCAGCAGTGCGGAGAGTTCGGTGGCGGTCTCGCCGCCGCCGAGAAGCTGCACCCGGCGGCCCGGTTCCGGGCGTGCGGTGACCGGTTCGAGGGTGTGTTCCGTGAACAGCAGCCGCTGCGGGGCGGTGATCTCCGGGCGGGGTCCTTCGGCGGCGGGGGCGGGCGGGGGGCCGGAGGGTCCGGCGGTCGCGGGACCGGAGCGGAGGGCCGCTTCCAGGAGTGCGCTCAGCGCGGCGACCGTGCGGTTCTTCGTTGAGCGTGCCCATGTACGCGACCATCGCGCGCAGCGCGTCCGGCGTGTACG
>NZ_JBHZDA010000069.1:15503-22756 GCF_042755665.1 Streptomyces sp. NPDC059142 | reverse complement strand
GGGCGCGCCCGCGGAGCACTTGCAGGTCCGCCGCGGGGGCGTGCAGGGCGAGGCGGACCCCGAGTTCGCCGGCGATCTCGGTGCGCTTGATGGAGTCGATGCTCAGATCGGCCTCCAGATCGAGACCGGGCTCCAGCATGTCCACCGGATAGCCGGTGCGCTCCGCGACCACTTCGCGCACGGTCTCCAGGACGGGCACGTCACGGGCCGGGGCTCCCGCGGCGGCGGGTGCGGGCGCGGCGGCGGGAGCGGTGGCGGTGGTGCCGAGCCGGGCGGCGAGGAGCGAGGCGATGCCCTCGGCGGTACGGACGCCGCTCAGCTCCTCCATCTGTCCGGCTTCCTCGGCGGCGATGCCCAGCCGGGCGGCCAGTTCACCGGCGATCTCGGTGCGCTTGATGGAGTCGATGCTCAGATCGGCTTCGAGATCGAGACCGGGCTCCAGCATGTCCACCGGGTAGCCGGTGCGCTCCGCGACGACTTCGAGCACGGTCTCCAGGACCGAGGCGCGCGGAGCGGCGACGGGCGCCGCCGCGGGTGCGACGACGGAAGCCGGGGCGAGGGCCAGCGGCGTGGCGACGGCCGCGGCCGTGTGGGCCGCGGGGACCGCCCGCGCGGTGAACGGCGCGGCCCCGGGGAGCTGTTCGGGTGTTCCCAGGTAGGAGAGCAGGACGTCCCTTTGGGCGGAGACCATCTCCCGGCTGCCGCGGAGGAACTCCGCGATCAGCGCTTCGGGACCGGCGGCCGGCGCGGGAAGGTGGCGCGGGTCGGACACGATGAACTCCGTCACGGGTCGGGCGGGGAGCAGGGCGTGCGGCGGGAAGGCGCCGTCGGCGCGGCGCAGCAGGTGGCCGTCGACGGTGAACCCGGCCCGCCGGACGGCTCCGGCGGTGGCCGGGTCGACGGTGTCGCGGCCGGTGAACAGCGGCCGGGTGCGCAGTTCCGTTCCGCTGACGGCGAGTTGGGCGAGGGCGGTCAGGAAGGCGGGCAGTCCGCCGTCACGGCCGTCCTCCAGCGTCACCGTACGGTGCGGGCGCTTCCCGAGTACGTCGGCCACCAGGCGGCTGAGCACCCGGCCGGGCCCGGCCTCGACGAAGACCCTGGCGCCTGCCTCGTACATCGCCTCGATCTGTTCGGCGAAGCGGACCGGGGAGCCGATCTGGGCGGTCAGTTCGGCGCGGATGGACAGGGCGTCGTCGGGGTAGCGGGCCGCGGTGCGGTTGGCCCAGACCGGGAAGGCCGGGGGCTGAAGGTCCACTCCCGCGAGGTGGACGCCGAAGTCCTCGCCCGCGCCGTCGAGCAGCGGACTGTGGAAGGCGCAGGCCACCTTCAGCGGCTTGACGGTGTGTCCGGCGTCCTTCAGCCGGGCCACGGCGGTGGCGAAGGCCTCGCCGGGGCCCGAGACGACCGTCTGGGTGGGCGAGTTGTGGTTGGCGGCCACCACGTCGCCGGCCAGGTCCGCGAGGCGCAGCACTTCCTCGACCTGGTCGGCGGGGGCGCCGACCGCGGCCATGGTTCCCGCGTCGTCCCGCGGGACCCGGCCGAGGATGGCCTCGGCGCGGGCGGCGCTGGCGGCGAGCAGTTCGTCGGGGGTGAACACTCCGGCGGCGGCGAGTGCGGCGAGTTCGCCGTAGCTGTGGCCGCCGGCCATCGCGGGGCGCACCCCGAGCGAGGTGAGCAGTTCGGTGACGGCGAGCGCGGTGATGCCGAGGGCGGGCTGGGCCACGGCCGTGTCGGTGATCCGGGCCTGTGCGCGGGCGGCGGCCTCGGTGCCGAGCGCGGCCGGCGGGAAGAGCGCGCCGGCCCAGCGGGCGCCGAGGTGCAGGTGGCGGTGGAGTGCGGGGAAGGCCGTGAGGAGCGGTGCGAGCATCCCGGGGCGCTGGCTGCCCTGGCCGGGGAAGAGCAGCGCGAGCTGTCCCTCCGCGACCTCTTCCGGTACGGCGCGGGCGAGGTGGATGCCGTCGGCGGGGGCGTGTTCGCCCTCGGCGGCCCGGCGCAGGAGCTGTGGCAGTTCGGCCGCCGTGCGGGCGACCAGGGCGATCCGTACGGGTTCGCCGCGTACGGCGGCCTGATCGCTGCGGTGGGCGGCGTGGCGGGCGAGGTCGCGCAGACGGCTGTGGCCGGCGTCCTGGTCGATCAGGGCGAGCAGGGCTCGGGCGGCCTTGGCCGCGGCCTCCTCGTCGTGGCCGCGGAAGGTGAACAGCTCGGCGGGCCAGGCGTCCAGGGCGTGGGCGGCGGGCGCCTGGTCGTGGGCGCGCAGGACGACATGGAAGTTGGTGCCGCCGAAGCCGAAGGCGCTGACGCCCGCGATCCGGTCGGCCGGTTCGGCGGCCCAGGGGGCGGCGGAGGTGTGGAAGGCGAAGGGGCTGGTGTCCGCCTCCCAGGCCGGGTTGGGGGTGGCGAGATGCAGGGTGGGTGGCTTGACGCCGTGGTGGAGGGCGAGGGTGGTCTTGATCAGTCCGGCGAGTCCGGCGGCGCACTTGGTGTGCCCGATCTGCGACTTGACCGAGCCGATGGCGCACGAGCCGGGTTCGGCGCCGTGCTCCTGGAACACCTCGGTGAGGGTGGCGAGTTCGGTGCGGTCGCCGACGACGGTACCGGTGCCGTGCGCTTCGACCAGGCCGACGTCGGCCGGGGAGATCCGGGCGTTGGCGTAGGCACGGGTGAGGGCGGCGCGCTGGCCTTCGGGGCGGGGCGCGGTCAGTCCGAGGCCGCGGCCGTCGCTGGCGCTGCCGACGCCGTCGATCACGGCGTAGATCCGGTCGCCGTCGCGTTCGGCGTCGGCGAGGCGTTTGAGGGCCACGCAGGCGACGCCCTCGCCGAGAGCGATGCCGTCGGCGCTCGCGTCGAAGGTGGCCGAGCGGCCGGAGGGCGACAGCGCGTGCACGGAGGAGAAGAGCAGGTAGTCGTTGATGCCGTTGTGCAGGTCGGCGCCGCCGCAGAGGACCAGGTCGCTGGTGCCGGTGACGAGTTCCTTGCAGGCCGCGTCGACGGCGGTGAGCGAGGAGGCGCAGGCCGCGTCGACGGTGTAGTTGGCGCCCCCGAGGTCGAGCCGGTTGGCGATGCGCCCCGCGATGACGTTGGCGAGCATGCCGGGGAACGAGTCCTCGGTCAGCTTCGGCAGTTGCTCCTCCAGGCCGGGCGGCAGCGCCCCGACGTAGGCGGGCAGCACGGTGCGCAGGGTGGAGGCGTTGGCGAGGTCGCTGCCCGCCTCGGCTCCGAAGATCACCGAGGTGCGCCGGTGGTCGGCGTCCGGTCCCTCGTAGCCGGCGTCGGCGAGTGCGCGCCGGGCGGCCTCCAGGGCGAGCAGTTGTACGGGTTCGATGCTGGGCAGCGAGGTGGGCGGGATGCCGTAGCTCAGCGGGTCGAACGGGATCCGGGGCAGGAAGCCGCCCCAGCGGGACGGGGTGCGTTCGCCGTCGCCGTCCGGCGCGTAGTACAGCTCGGGGTCCCAGCGTTCGGCGGGCACCTCGGTGACGCTGTCGGTGCCGGACACCACGTTGGACCAGAACTCGCCCAGGTCACGGGCGCCCGGGAACATCGCGGCCATGCCGATCACGGCGACGCGCAGGGGCGCGGGCGCCTCCTCGCCGGCCGGGGCGGGCACGGCGGCGGCGCGCTCGGCGAGCCAGGCGGCGGCGCCCTCGGTCACCTCCCGGTGCAGGGCCGCGACGGTGGTGGCCTCGGCGCGCAGCACGCTGACCTCCCCGGCCATGAACATGCCCTCGGCGCCCTGGCGTTCCTCGTCCACGGCGCGCAGTTCGTCCCCGACGCGCTCGACGCCCTTGGAGGCGATGCGCAGCCGGCCGACGTTGAACCGTTCCAGGCGGTCCCAGACGTCGCGGTCCGGCACGCCCTGGGCGGTGAGTTCGTCCCGCAGTGCGGCGAAGTCGCGGGTGACCTCGCTGGCCGCGCACCGGGTGGCGTGGCCCGGCGCGGTCTCCAGCAGGTCGGTGCGGTCCGCGGCGAGGACCCGCCGCTGGAAGAGCGGCCGGATGGCGCCGGCGCCGACCGCCTCGGCGGTGAAGAGGTAGGCGGTGCCCATCAGCACGCCGAAGGCGACGCCCGCCTCGGTCAGCGGGGCGGCGACGGTCGCGGCCATGGCGGCGGAGCGGGCGTCGTGGATGCCGCCGGCGAAGAGCACGGTCAGCTCCGTGGCCGTCCCGGGGCCCCGTTCGGCGAGGAACTCGCGCAGCACCTCGGTCTGCGCCTCCCACAGCGGGAAGCTGTTGCGGGGCCCGATGTGGCCGCCGCACTCGGCGCCCTCGAAGATGAACTTGCGGGCGCCCGCGGCGAGGAACTGCCGCAGCAGTCCCGGCGAGGGCACGTGCAGGAAGACCGATATGCCCTCCGCCTCCAGGGCGGCGGCCTGTGCGGGGCGTCCGCCCGCGATGACGGCGTGCGTGGGTCTCAGCTCCCGGACGACGGCGAGCTGCGCCTCCTTGACCCGCTCGTCGGCGAAGCCGAGGATGCCCACGCCCCAGGAGGCCCCTTCGGGCAGCGAGTCCCGGGTGCGCTCCAGCAGGTCCCGGGTCCGCGTGGCGTCGGCGAGGGCGAGGGCGAGGAAGGGCAGGGCGCCCTCGGCGGCCACGGCGGCTGCGAACGCGGGTTCGTCGCTGACCCGGGTCATCGGCCCCTGGGCGATGGGCAGGCGGGTGCCGAGCGCACGGGCCCCGGCGGAGTCCTCGGCGAGCGCGGCGGCGGCCCGCTCGCCGGCTGCGGCCCGGCCGATCGCGTCGCGGATCCCCCGGATCGCCTCGGCGACGGTGGTGGAGCGGGCGGCGAAGGACGCGGCGAGATGGCCGTCCTGACCGACCGGCAGCAGGCGCCGTACGGGATCGGCGGCGGTGAAGGCCCGTTCGGCGGCGGCACCGTCGGCGGGCTGCTCGGGGGCGTGCGGTCCGCGGCGGCGCAGAAAGCGCACCCCGTCGACGAGGACGCTCTCGGAACCGTCCAGTGAGCCCAGTGCCTCGACGGTCTCGGCGTCCGGTTCGGCCTCGTCGAGCAGCGCGAGCTGGATGTCGAGGACGACGCCCGCCGCTCCCCCGGCGACCGCGGCGGCGGCCGTACGGGGGCCGATGCCGCCCCACGCCCAGACCGGGACGGTGATCCCCGGGTCGGCGAGTACCCCTTGCAGCAGGACGAACGTGCTCAGCTCACCGGCCCGGCCGCCGCACTCGCCGCCGCGCAGCAGCAGCCCGGCGGCGCCGGTGTGAACGGCGGCGGTGGCTCCGGCGAGGCCGGTGACCTCGACGAGCACGCGGCGCCCGGGGAAGTCGGCGGCGCTCCGCGCGGGGTCGGCGAGCAGCACGGTCGCGGCCCCCTCGGGAAGGTCCGCGACGCCGATCGGGCACCCCGGCCGGACCCGGACCCCGAAGGGACGGCCCGCGGACCAGCGGGCGGTGCGGCGCAGAACCTCGATGGCTTCGCGGCGGCGCCCGGGCAGTTCGAGCACGCCGAGGGCGCCGGCCCGGCCGGCCGCGGCGGTGAGGCGGGGCGAGGGGCGGTGCAACGGGTTGACCGCGAGGACGGCGTCTTTCGGTGCCTGTGACGGCGCAGGGGTGGCGAGCGTCCGCATGGGAGTCTCCTGTGGGGGGAGTGATGCGCGGTAGTCAACTGGGGTCATGACAAGCGGTCAACCTGTCGCTGAGAGTCACCACTTGCTCCGGTCGACCCGGGCGATCCCCTTTCGAATACCGAAATCCACGCACGCGGAGTACCGCTCCGAGGCATTCACCGAAACACCGGACGACCCGGCAGTGCCCACCATGTGAATGCGTCATGTGGCAGCAACGCAGCCGTCGCAATACCCTCACTGGAATGTGCGGCAGATCACGCGATTCCTCGGTGCGACACCCACCCACGACCCGGGTCGCGCACGCTCCGTGACGAGCGCACGGCGAGCCCCTCCCGCGACGCCGGCCCAGGACAACAACCGCACTGCGGCCACTTCACGCAGGCGGAGACATGGACGTCGATGTGAACACGTCGGACGGGGCATCTGACGCACCGTCATCAGCGCACCCAGGAGGGCACGTTGGCGGGGCTACCGCGCGTGGCGACGGGGCCCGGCCTCCCGCCGGGTGGCGTGGATGGAGCCGAGGAGATCGAGGCCCTGGGCGCTGGGGCTGCCCGGTTCCGCGTGGTAGATGACGAGCTGCTGGCCGGGTGCGTCGCGTACGTCGAAAGCCTGGTAGGTCAGCGCGAGGGGGCCGACGTCCGGGTGCAGCAGGCGCTTGGCGTCCAGGGTCTTGCCGCGCACGGTGTGCGCGTTCCAGAGGCGGGCGAACTCCGTACTGTGCTCGCCGAGGGTGTCCACGAGTTCGCGCAGCCGTGGGTTGCCGGGGTCGAAGCCGACCGCCTGGCGCAGATTGGCGACGGTGGCCTGGGCCGCGTACTCCCAGTCCCGGTAGAAGTGCCTGCCCGCGGGGTCGTGGAAGGCCATACGGGCCAGGTTGTCCGCCGGTTCGAACGGGGCGAAGAGCGCGTCGGCCAGGGCGTTGGTGGCCAGGAGGTCCAGGGTCCGGTTCATGACGAACGCCGGGGTGTTCGGATAGCCGTCCATCAACTGGCGCAGTGCCGGTCCGACCCCCTCGGCCGCGTGGGCGGCTGGCCGGTCGCCCGGTACGGCCCCGGCCAGCCGGAACAGATGCGCGCGGGCGTCCGTGTCGAGACGCAGCGCGCGGCTGAGCGCGTCGAGCACCTGGGGTGAGGGGTTGCGCTCCCGCCCCTGCTCCAGGCGGGTGTAGTAGTCGGCGTTCATCCCGGCCAGGACGGCGACCTCCTCGCGGCGCAGCCCGGCGACCCTGCGGGCGCCGTAGCTCGCCATGCCGACGTCCTGCGGCAGCAGCGCGGCGCGGCGTGTGCGCAGGAAGTCCCCGAGGTGGTTGTCGTCCATGCCTCCAGGCTAGGCGGTGGCCCGCACCGCTGCCCGGGTGTGCCGCACCCAGGCAGCGCGCGCCCTGGCCGGTGGCGGCCGGCCGTCCGGTCGAGACGCACCCACTTCTTGACGATCCTGCCTCCGGGGACCCGCTGGAAACTCGGGCGCGGTCCCACGCCTGGGAGAGCACTGCAGGCGAGACACCCATGTGCACCTGGCACCGCCTGTCACACTCTTCGCGGTGTCACACGGTGCCATGGTGTTCTTCCGCACCGTCCCGGGGGGGGGGGTAGGCGGGCCGGGGCCCCCGGGCGGGGCCGGGGGGGCGGACACCCCCCCCGGGGGGGACCCGGGGCCACCCGGGGGGACGGGCGGG
>NZ_JBHZDA010000069.1:10387-15493 GCF_042755665.1 Streptomyces sp. NPDC059142 | reverse complement strand
TCTTACCGTCTTGTGGGTTCTGTTAGGTGTATCAGCTCCCGGTGCTTTGGTGTTCTTCCGACCCGTCCTGTGGGGCGGTCTCGTTGTCCTCGTCTGCTGCTGCGGCCGAGGTGGCCTTCCAGCCCCACGGGGCGGCACGCGGTCACAACGGGGAGACGGGCAAGGTGCGGTAGGTCTCGGCGAGCCGGGTCAGTACGGGGTGGTCGGCCGGGAACTCCCGTTCGTCGATCTGTGTGATCGGCCGGACTCCGGTGACCGCGTTGGTCGCGAACACCGCTTCGCAGTCGCCGAGTTCGGAGACCGGGACCAGATCCGTGGGGTCCGCCCCGGCGCGGCGCAGGAGTTGGCGGGTGGTGCCGGCGAGGATGTCGCCGCCGGGCCACACCACCGCTCCGTCGCGCACCAGACCGATGTTCCAGGTGCTGCCCTCCAGTATCTCGCCGCCGGGGCCGGTGAGCAGGACGTCGTCGTAGCCGTCGCGCTGTGCCAGGCGGCGCAGCCGGAGGGTGGCGGCCAGGCCGACCGACTTGACCTCGGGCAGGTCCCGTTGGTGGACCACGGTCCTCACCCGCAGTGGGGCCGGGTCGGCGGCCGGGGCGGGGCGGGAGGTGACCAGGATCCGCGGGTGGGCGTCCGCGCCCATCGTGGCGAGGTTCAGCGCGGGGTCGAAGACCGTGATCCGGACGGTCCCGCGCCCCTGCTCGGGGGCGGCCCGGCGGGCCAGGGCGCGCACCCGGCCGGGGTCCAGCGGCACGTCGAAGAGGAGGCGGCAGTCGCGGATCAGCCGCTCCAGATGGAGGTCGAGTCCGCGTACCCCGCCGTCCTCGGTCAACAGGGTCGTGAAATGGCCGTAGTTGGTCAGGGCCAGGGCCATCAGGTCGCCGGGGGCTACGGGTTCGCCGTCGATCTCGACCAGGCGGTCGGGGGAGGAATGCGGCCGATCGGGCCGGTGCGGTGTGTCGGTGACCGGGGTGACACCGCGCGGGGGAACGGTGGTCGGGGCAGCGGCGGTCGGGGTGTCCGAGGCGGCGGAGTACGGGCAGCCGGTCACTTGATGAAGTCCTCCACGACCTTCGGCGGCCAGGTGCCCACCTTGAGGACGCCCATCGAGTAGGCGCGGGAGACGAGGGCCGCGCGGTTGGGGACCTTGAGCGCGCGGAGCAGTCCGGTGACGTGGTACTCGACGCCCTGCCGGCTGAGGTAGAGGCGGGAGGCGAGGGGGATGGTGGAGACGCCGGCGGCGATGCCCTCCAGGATCCGGGCGTCGATCTCGCTGAGGATCCGCTTGCGCGGCGCGACCGCGGCGGCCTCCTCGGTCTTCTCCCCGGCGGCGGACATCACCACGAGGATGGCCGCGACGTCGGGGGTGTGGCCGCCGCGGACCGCCATGGCGCTCAACGGCAGCATGGAGGCGGTGGTCTCGTTGCCGACCGCGATGACCTCGGTGGCGAACCGGTGGCGCTTGCCTTCCAGCATGCGCGCGAACTGCTGCAACAGGGGCTGCTGGACGCTGGGGTGGACCAGGTCGCAGAAGTGCGTTCCGCAGAGGTCGGCGGCCGGTCCGCCGAAACGCCGGTCGAATTCCTGGTTGACCTGCTGGATGGTGAGGGAAGGATCGAGACACGCCACGTAGGCGTCGTGCCGGTCGAATCCGTCGGCGGTACCTGTGACGGACGAGGCGGGGGAGGCGGTCGCTCCGTCGGTCTGCGCGCGGTCCATGAGGGTGGTGTGGGGGGTGGGGGTCAAGGAACTCGGAACCCTTCTCCAATTAGCACATAACGGTGGCGGGGGGCAGGAATCCCGCTGATGGGACAGAACCCTGCCATGAGCCTTGTCGAAAAGGCGATGCGGGGAAGCAGATGTTTTGGATATTACGAAGGTGGCGAAGCAACGGTCAACGCGGTCACCGCCCGACCGGCCAATCCTGTGGTATCTCCTTCGGTAGGTACGGTCCCGTACCGAAGAGGTTCGGTAGGGAGGGGTTCGGTGTACGGACCCCGCCCCTCCCCGCAGCCACGACCAGGGAAAACGCCCCGCAGTCGACGAAATCACCCATCCCGCCGCACCGAAAGCGCTTGCACTCCCCAGAGCGGCGCGCACGGGCCCGTACATCATGACGGAAGCTCAGCTTTTTCCCCACCGGGAGAGCTCGGGTCACACCGTGGAACCGCAAACGGAAACACCCGGACCTACCCCGTAATTTTCCGGGATAAAGTCCGGGTTTCTTCCTTGTGTATTACCTGGGGACATCCCCGATTTCCGTGCCGGATACCAGTCCGATGAGTTCCCGGCGTCCCGCGATGCCCACTTTCCGGTAGACATGGGTGAGGTGCTTCTCGACGGCCCGTGAGCTGACCGCCAGCTCCGCCGCGATCTCCTGGTTGGTCAGCCCCCGGCAGGCCAGACCGGTCACCCGGCGCTCGGTGGGGGTGAGGAGATGGTGCGGGAAGGCCACGGGCGCGGACCGGTCCCCCGTACCGCTCACGGCGCGCTCCGCGAGGAAGGGCGCACCGCAGGCGGTCGCCAGGGTGGCCGCCTCCCGGGCCAGCGCCTCCGACTCCGGACCGCTGCCCAGGCGTTCGGAGAGGGACAACAGGGCGCGGGCCAGCTCCAGTTGGTTGGCGGAGCCGCGCAGCACCGTCACCGCCTCGCGGAGCAGGGCGACACCCCTGCCGCCGTCCTCCAGCCGGCCGAGCAGCCGCATGGCCCGGCCGACACCGACCGGCGCGCCCCACTGCTCGGCGCGCGCGAGCTCCTCCTCGGCGAGGGCTCGGGCGGTACGGGTGTCCCCCAGGCGGCGGTGGACACCGACGGCCCAGGAACGCCAGGGGAAGAGGACCGGATTGTGCCAGCCCGCGGCCTCCAGTTGGCGCCCGCAGGAGCGCAGGGAGTCCAGGGCGCCGGTGTGGTCTCCGGCGGCGATCTCGCCGGTGGCCTCCAGCAGGCGGAGGATCCCGGTGAGGGTGAGTCCCTGGGGGCGGATACGGCTCGCACGGCGCAGGACGCGTTCCGCGAGGTCCGGGTCGCGGGACTCCAGGGCGACGATGGCGTGCGTCATCGTCGCGACGGTGCCGAGGGTGTGGTGGTCGGTCTCGGTCATGCCGAGGGCCGTCTCGGACTGTTCCCTGGCCTGCGCGAGCCGGCCGCGGCCCAGATGGACCAGGGCCTGTTCGATGTGGGCCAGCGCGTTGGCGGGGGTGGTACGCCGCGCGTGGGCCCGGTGTTCGACGGCGAGCCAGGAGTCGACGGCCTCCACGGAGTCGGCGGCGATCATCGTGATGATCACCAGGGGCAGGGTGGAGTGGACGCGGGCGGAGGTGGCGGGTTCGCGGTCGAGGACGCGCCCGGCGAGCCGTACCACCTTGTCCGCGCGCATCCGGCAGCCGAGGGTGACGGCGCCGAGCAGCGCGATGGTCAGCTCCCGCTCGGCGGCGGTGTCCAGGGGTGGTTCGGGGCCCAGTTCCTTCAGCCGTTCGGCGGCGGCTGCCAGCATGGCGGGGTCCTCGTGGCCGCAGTGGCGCAGCCTGGCCTCCAGCCGCAGGGCGAGATCGCGGTCGGCGCCGGTGAGCTGGTCGGCGGGGCCCAGCCCTTCGGCCGCCTGGCGCAGCAGTTCGACGACGGTCAGCAGGGCGGGGCCGAGCGGGGTGGGCGAGATGCGCAGCGCGGCGACGGCGCGGTCCCGGGCCTCGGGCAGCAGGGTCATCGCCTGGGCGATGTGCCGTTCGCAGGCGAGGGGGTCGAAGCCCCTTTCCGCGGTGGCGAGTTCGACGAGGAGGCGGGCCCGGCCGACGCCGTCGGCCGGGCTGTCGAGCAGGGCGCGCTGGAGGTAGCGGGCGGCGGCGTCGGGGGCGCCGCGGCGCAGTGCGGTGTCGGCGGCGGCCCGCAGCACGTCGACGGCCCACGGCTGGTGGCGGGTGACGACGGCCATGAGCTGGGCGGCGACCTGTTCGGCGGGGGCGCCCGCGGTGTACAGGAGGTTCGCGGCCTCGTCGTGCATCCGTTCCCGCTGGACCATGGTGAGGGTGGACTCGGCGGCGTCGCGGACGGCGCGGTGGACGAAGCGCGGTTCGTGGGCGGCGGTGAGCATCCCGAGGGCGCCGAGGGCGCGCAGGGCTCCGGTGTAGCCGATGGAGTCGAGTCCGGCGAGCCGGGCCAGCGCCTCGGGGGCGGTCTGTTCGCCGAGGACGGCGATGGCGGCGGCGAGGTCGCGTACGGGCGCGGGCTGGGTGCGCAGGATGCTGGCGATGCGTTCGCGCAACTGGGAGGGGGCCAACCCGCGTGCCACGTCCGCGTGTTCGGCGAAGGGGCGGCGGCCGAGGACCTCGGTGCCGATGAGGGTGGCCTTGAGGAACAGGGGGTTGCCCGCGGAGACTTCGTGGCAGGCGAGGACGAACTCCTCGTCGCCGGGTTCGCCGAAACGCTCGTGGACGAGGGCGTGGGCGGCCGTCAGGCTGAGCGAGGCGGGCCGCAGGGTCTGGGTGGCGGCCTCGCGCACCTCGCGGATGAGGGTGTGGTGGGTGCGCGGGTCACCGTCGCGCAGGGCGCAGACGATGACGGCCCGCAGTCCGTGCAACCGCTTGGCCAGATAGGTCAGCCAGCGCAGGGAGGGCACGTCGGACCACTGGAGGTCGTCGACGAGGATCATGAGCCGGTTCTCGCCGCTCACGTTGGCGATCAGGGAGAACAGTCCGTGGAGCACGGCCTCGGTGGCGGCGATGGCCTGGTCGGCGCCGGGCGGTGCCGTGTCGTCGGCGAGTATGTGGCCGGCGAAGGAGGCGTGGGCGTCCATCCAGCGGTCGCGGGCTTCCTCGTCGGCGTCACTGAGCAGCGTCTCGAAGAGCTGCCGTACGACGCCGAAGGCGAAGTCCTGTTCCATCGGGGCCGCGTTAGCGCGCAGCACCCGGATGTCGTCGTGACCGTCCGCGAGGCCGGACAGCCGTTGAAGCAGTGCCGTACGGCCGATGCCGAGCGGTCCGGTGAGCAGGATCAGGGAGGACCGCCCGTCGGGGGGCGCCCCCCCCCCCGCCGGGGCCACAGGCGGGGCGAATTTTGGGGCCACCCCCACCCTGGCGATTAAAAAAAAAACCACCCCCCCCACCCTAAACA
>NZ_JBHZDA010000069.1:0-10377 GCF_042755665.1 Streptomyces sp. NPDC059142 | reverse complement strand
CACCAACCCCCGCCGCCCGCGTCTTTTGTTTAAACGAGCCCGGCCCGCGGCCGCGGGGCCCGGTGCGCCGGACCCGGGCGCCCCCCCCGGGGGCCCCCGCCCCGCGCGCGGCCTCGACCAGTGCTGTCTCTATGTTGCGCTCCAGCAGCATTGGGTAAGCTGCCCTCCGATCCTCGGGACAGTGCCCGCAGTTCCTCACGTCCGCGGATGCGGAGTTTGCGGTAGACGCCGCTGAGACGCAGCTCGACGGTGCGTGTGGTCACCGAGAGGATCTCGGCGATCTCCCGGTTGCCGAGACCGCGGGCGGCGAGGGTCGCGGCCTCGTGTTCGGTGTCGCTGAGGCCGCGCCACGCGGCGGGGGTCCGGGCGCCGGAGGGCCGGCGGGCGTCGGACGGCGCGGGATCGGCCGGCCGCTGTGTCCCGCCGAGGTGGACCGGGATGTCGGGGCCCGTGGTGTCGGCGAGCAGGGTGGCGGCGATGTCGTCGGCGCGGGGCGGACCGTCCGGGGTGATGGCGACGGCCGACCTGCGTTCGGCCTCCTCGCGTTCGACGGAGGCCAGTTCGAGCACGGCGCGGGTGTAGGCGGTACGGGCGGGCGCGTCGCTGAGGGTCGCGACGGCGGCGCGGAGGTGTTCGACGCGGTTCCCGCCGGTCACCATGGCGAGACTGAGTTCGGCCCGGCCGAGGGAGCTGGCGGCGCCCCAGCGATGGGCGAGGTCCAGTTCCTCACCCGCCAGACGCTGGGCCTCCTCCCCCGAGCCGAGGTCGTGCGCGGCCTCGGCGGCGAGCGAACGCCAGGGCATTTCTGCGGGGTTGGCGCAGCCGAAGCGCAGCAGCCAGCGGCCGGCGGCGCGGAAGTACTCCCGTGCCTGGAAGGGGTCGTCGTCGACGCGTGCCATGACGCCCTGGGCGAAGAGCAGGTAGGCGGTGGTGGCGCACTCCTGGGCGAGGCGCGGCACCGGCCGGGCGGCGGACTCGCGGGCCCGGTCCAGCCGGCCGTTCTGGATGTCGGCGACGATGCCGAGGGCGGTCCAGTACGGGAGGAAGAGCGGATGGCGCCGGGCGGGCGGCAGTTCCGCCTCCGCCGCGGCCAGGTCCCGGGCGGCGGCATCGGGACGGCCGTGCCGGATGTGCAGGTCGGCGCGGACGGCGACGATGTGGGCGACGGCGATGGCGGAGCGTTCCTGGTGGGCCTCGGCGAGCATCGTGGCGAGGTGGGTCTCCGCCTCGTCGCCGTCGTCGGTGAGCAGCATGGTGCGGCAGGCGAAGAGGCGCGGGATCACGAGCGGGGGGCGTCCGGTGGGGTCCGGGGCGAGGGCGGCGCGGGCGAGCCTGCGGGCCTCGTCGATGTGGGCGCCGGCCACGGCGTGCTGCCAGGAGCGCAGGCCGGCGACGGCCGGGCTGTGGGAGTGCTCGGGCAGGGCGGGCGCCGGGAGGATGTCGAGTTCGTTCGCGTCGTGGCGCAGCGCGTCGGCCATCCGCAGCAGAGCGGTGAGTTCGTGGTGTTCGGCGAGCCCGCGATCGGCGGGCTCCGTCGGTCCCGGGGACGGTTCGGCGGGGCTCGGGCAGTGGACCGCGGCGTGGGTCCCCGGCGACTTGGCGGGGACCGGCGGGACGGCGGCGTACGGGTGGGTGGCGTACGGGCCGGCGGCCCCGCTCCCCCGCCCCGGCCGCGCTGCCGGCGCGGGCGCGGCCGTCGGCCTGGGGAGGTCGCCGGATTCGGCGAGGGCGAGCCGCGCGGAGCGGGTGTCGCCGCCGAGCAGGCACAGGTCGATGGCGCGGGAGCGCAGTCCGGTGCCGGGGGCGCGGATCAGTCCGTGCAGGCGTCGCTCCGCGGCGGCGGGGACGGTGACCATCTCGACGGAGGCGAGCTGGAATTCGATACGGGCGCGGGTCTGGGCGTCCAGGGGTTCGTCGAGGGCGCGGACGAGATAGCCGACGGCGCGGTCCCGGCGGCCGCCGCGCAGGGCGTCGGTGAAGCCGCGGCGCAGGGTGTCCACGGCCCAGGGGTCACCGACCGGGCCTGCCAGGAGCAGCAGATCGGCGATGCCCTGGTCGTCGGCGGCGACCCGCTGGGCGAGCCGGGCGGCGCGGACGTACAGGTCGCCGCGGTCGGCGGCCGTCATCTCCTCCAGGATGCGGGCCCGCACCACGCTGTCGCGTACGTACGGGGAGCCGTCGCGCAGGGTGGTCAGGCCGCTGGCCTGGAGTGCGGCGCGCAGTCTGGCCTCGGGCACGGCGTGCGGTCCGGCGAGCCCGCAGACCAGGGGGAAGTCGAGCAGGTCGCCGCAGACGGCGAGGGCGCGCAGGGCGTCCACGGCCGCCGGGTCGTGGAGTTCGCTGAGGGCCTTGGCGGTGTGGTCGCCGACCACTTCGGCGGTGAGGGCGCGCAGGTGGCCGGTGTGTTCGGCGCCGGGGTGGTGTCCTGCCCGGGTGAAGCGCGACAGGACGTCGTGGATGACGGCCGGGATGCCGCGGGTGGCCTCGGCGACGGCGGCGGTGAAGTCGGGGTCGCCCGGGGCGCCGCAGACCGCGTGGACGGCGTCGGCGGTGCCGCTCGCGGTGAGGGGCGGCAGGGCGAGTTCGATGGTGCTGACGGTGCTGGTGAGGGAGGTGCCGACGCTCCACTCCGGCCGGGTGATGGCGGCGCCGGTGCTGCTGGTGAGCAGGGCGAGGGGCACCCGGGGCAGGCGCCGGACCAGCGCCTCCAGCCAGCGCAGGGAGGCCGTGTCCAGCCATTGGACGTCCTCCACCACGAGCAGGGTGGGGCGGTCGCGGGCGGCGGTGAGGAGTCCGCCGAGGCCGGGGAGTCCGCCGGAGCGGTCCTGGGTGAGGAAGAGGCGCGGGGCGATGTCGCGGTCCTCGCCGGTGAGGAGCTGGGCGACGACACCGTACCTGAGCTGGTGCTCGGCGGGGGTGGCGCGGGCAGTCAGCACCCTCAGCCCGGTGTCCCCGGCCTGTTCGGCGGCCCAGCGGAGCAGGCCGTTCTGGCCGAGTCCGGGCTCGCCGGTCACGGTGACCACGGCGGGGCGCGCGGACCGGAGCTCGCCGATCATGGCCGAGAGCACAGCCTGTTCTCGGTCACGCTCCAGGAGCAGGAACTCGGGGGACTGCATACGATGATCTTATATATCCGTGGGGAGAGGTATGCCCCATGTAACGCGATGTTCTTCTTGCCGGCGCTCCCCCTTCCCCGGATCAGGCACTCGTCCTCTTGATCCACCGCCCGGTCTCCGGATCATACGTTCATCCTCCTGGTCCGGCGTTCACTCCCCTGATCATGCGCTCATCCGGGGCGGAACGGGCGGTGGCGGCCCGCCCGCCCGCAGCGCCTCCGTCAGATCGGCGCGCCGGCCGACGCCCAACTTGCGGTAGACACTGGTCAGATGGAGCTCCACCGTACGGACGGTCACGAACAAGGATTCCGCGACCTCGCGGTTGCCGGCTCCGGAGGCGACCAGACCGGCCACCGTACGCTCGGTGCCCGTCAGCATGTCCAGCGGTGACGCGGTGATCTCCCGCATCCGGCCGCCCGCGTCGACCAGATCCTGCCTGGCCTCCCTGGCGAGGGCCACACAGCCGCCGCGCCGGGCCAGCCCGACCGCCTCCCGCAGATGGTCCCGCGCCTCCCGCACCGACCCGCCCGCCAGCGTCGCCCGCCCGAGCAGCAGCAGCGCCCGCGCGTGATGGGCCCGCGCCGGTGAGGACTCCAGCAGGGCGACCGCCCGGCGCAGCAGCGCCACCCCGGCCGGGCCCGGCGTGGCGGCGCCGCGGGCCAGGGCCGCGTACCCGAGCGCGCGCGGGGTTCCCCACAGCTCGGCCAGCGGCGCGCCGTACGCGGCGGCCTCCCTGGCCTCCGCGGTCCGCCCGAGCCCGCCCAGCAGACAGGCGGCCTCCAGCCACCAGGGGGCGAAGACCGGATTGCGCAGACCCGCCGCGTCCAGGGAGTCGCCGCAGGCACGGAACGCCTCCAGCGCGCCTTCCGGATCGCCGCCGACCGCCCTGACCCGGCCATGTGCCATCAGGTACCAGTGGTACTCCCAGGCGAAACGGTCCAGTCTGGGCCGTTTGATGGCGGTGAGGGACTCCTCGGCCCGTGCCACCTCACCGCGTTCGGCGAGGGCCGCCGCGTACGCGGTGTGCGGCGTGACCGCGCTGTCGCCCCAGCGTTCCTGCCCGAGGATCTCCAACGAGGTCTGGGCGTCCGCCAGCGCGTCCGCGACCGCGCCGTTCTCCAGGCGGTACAGCGAGCGGGTGGACAGGGCGAGCACGTACGTCCACACCGCCGCGGTGTCCCGGCTGCCGCGCAGCACCGTCTCCAGCGCGGCGTCGGCGGCGCGGTTCTCGTCCGCGAGCGAGAGGGCGAGCGAGGCGGGCAGCAGCGACCACGGGCCCAGCGGGACGCCGGGCGCGCGCAGGGCGCGGCGCGCCCTGCGTACGCTCTCGGCGGCGGGGTGGCCGTCCACCGCCGCGAGCACGCCGAGCATGGCGAGCTGCTGGCGCTGGGCGGGGGTGTCGCCGGGCGGCGGGGTGATGCCGGCGGTGCGGCGCAGTACGTCGGGGAGGGTCGACTTCTCGTCGGCGCCGACGATCAGCAGGGCGGACTCGGCGAGGGTGCGCAGTTCGCGGTCGGCGGGCTCGGGGTCGGTTCCCAGTTCGGCGTCGAGGTCGTCCAGCGCCTCGGTCAGGACCCGGGCGCCGTCCGGGGACTGCTGGACGCTGAGGCAGGTGAGGGCGAGCTGGACCGCCGTCGCGGTGCGGGCACGGACGTCGGTGGTGAGGGTGTGCGCCTCGTGCAGCAGGCCGACCGAGCGCTTCGGATCGGTCTCGGCGAGGGCCTTGCCGAGCCGGGTCAGCACATCCGGGTCGTCCGGGTCCGCCTCCCGTACCCGTTCCAGGTAGCGGGCGGCGGCCTCGGGGGCGCCGCGCTGCTCGGCCTGGGTGGCCGCGGCTCTCAGTACGGAGGTGGTCCAGGCGTCGCCGGGTCCCGGCACCGCGAGGAGCTGGGCGGCGGTCTCCTCGGGGGAACGCCCGATGTCGCTGAGCAGCCGGGCGGCCCGCAGCCGCAGCCGGGCGACCCCGGTGGCGCCGAGCCGGTCGAGGACGGCGGCGCGCACCAGGTCGTGGACGGGTTCACGGCGTCCCGCCTGGACGAGCCCGGCCTGTCCGAGGATCTCCACGCCCTCCTCGACGTGCAGGGCGGAGAGTCCGGCGAGCGCGGCGAGGTAGGCGGTGTCCTCGTCGCCGAGGACGGCCAGCGCGAGCAGCACCTCGCGCACCCAGCCGGGCTGGCCGGCGAGCACCCCGTGCACGGAGGCGGCGACGACCTTCCCGCCGGCCTCGGCGATCCGCCGGGCGCCCTCCTCGTCGGGGCCGAGCCCCGCGGAGCGCAGGTCGCGCAGCAGCCGTACGGCCTCCAGCGGGCTGCCGCCGGTGACGGAGACGAGCCGGCCGACGAACGCCGGCTCGGGCCGGCGCCCGGGGAAGAGCCCGGCGGTCAGCTCGGCCACCTCCGAGGCGTCCAGCGGGCCGAGGCGCAGCGGGTCCGGCAGATGGTGGGCGGCCAGGTCGGCGAGGGCGTCGGGGGCCGCGAGCCCGGCCTCCGTACGGTGGGCAGCCACCACGAGCAGCGGCAGCCCGTCGGCCCGGCGCAGCAGAAAGTCCAGCCAGCGCAGGGAGCGTTCGTCGCACCAGTGCGCGTCGTCGAGGACCAGGACCAGGGGGGCCTCGGCCATGAGGTTGACGGCGAGCCAGTACAGGCCCTGGAGGACCGAGAAGGTGTTGTCGGGCGCGGCGCCGGGGTTGTCGGGGTCCGCGGGGTCGGTGACGAGGGCGGGCAGCGCGCGCCGGGCGCCGCCGTCGAGGAGCGGGGAGGTGCGGCCCTTGCGGCTGGTCAGTCCGAGCCGGCCGCAGAGCGCGCGGACCGCGCTGTAGCCGGTGGCGGCGTCGACGGCGCGGCAGCCGCCGTACAGGACGGTCATTCCGGCGAAGGGGCCGTCGGCGGCGACGGCGGCCCGCAGCAGGGCGGTCTTGCCGACGCCGGCCGGACCGTCCACGAGCACCAGCCGGGGCCGGCCGGAGCGCGCGGCGGCGGCGTGCCGGGCCAGGGCCTCCATCTGACGGGCCCGTCCGACCAGGGGTGGTACGGAGGTGACGGCACTGGCCCGATCGCTCACTTGCTCTCCCTCGCGTCGTCGACACGGCCCCGCGCGGCGGCCGGCGGTGACCGGGGCATGCGCGGTCCCGCCGTCCGGCGGTGATCACCGGCCATGACGCGCACATGCCCCGCCGGAACCTCATCTACGCACATTCCAGGGTCCGGCGGAGGGGCCGGAGCCGATGTCTAAGGATTTCCCCGGTGGCGGCCATGAGATCAAGTGAGGGTGCGGTCGGAAACGCCCGTGTCCGACCCCGGCCGGCGCACCGCACACCGCACGACTTCCGCGCCCGTTCCCAGGTGACCGGCGGACCGCGGCGACCAACGGCAGTCACTTCGTGAAAGGGCGTTCCCCCCATGACCTCCGCCGCCCGGCCGATCCTCTTCGTCAGCCTCCCCGAGAGCGGGCTGCTCAACCCGCTGCTGGTGCTCGCCGGGGAGCTGGCCCGACGGGGCGTCCCCGATCTGTGGTTCGCCACCGACGAGCACCGGCGCGGCGACGTGGAGGCGCTCGGCGCCGCGTCACCGGTGTCGTTCGCCTCGCTGGGCGAGGTGGTGTCCGAGCTGTCCGCGGTGACCTGGGACGACGACGTGTACCGCGAGGTCACCCAGTCCTCCCGGTTCAAGGCGCACCGCGCGGTGGTCCGGCAGTCGTACAAGCCCGCGCTCCAGGCCCGCAAGTACCGGGAGCTGGAGAAGGTCGTGGACGAGGTGCAGCCCGCGCTGCTGGTCGTCGACTGCGTGGCCGGTTTCGCCGTCGATCTGGCGCTGGCCCGGAACATCCCGTACGTACTCAACGTGCCTTTCGTCCCCAGCAATGTGCTGACGTCGCACAACCCGTTCGGCGCCTCGTACACCCCCAAGAACTTCCCGGTCCCGAACTCCGGGCTGCCGCAGCGGATGTCGGCCCGGCAGAAGCTGGACAACGCCCTGTTCAAGTGGCGCACGCTGGGCATGTTCCTCAACCCGGACATGGGCAAGGTGCTGCGGGAGGACGCGGCGATCCGCAAGGAACTCGGCATCGCCCCGCCCAACGCGATGACCCGTGTCGACAAGGCGGCGGCCGTGGTCTGTTCGTCCGTCGCGGAGCTGGACTACCCCTTCGACATCCCGGAGAAGCTGAACCTGGTGGGGGCCCTGCTGCCGCCGCTGCCGGAGGCGCCGGACGACAACAAGGTGTCCGGCTGGCTCGACCGGCAGTCCTCGGTGGTCTACATGGGGTTCGGCACCATCACGCGGCTCACCCGCGAGGAGGTCGGGGCCCTGGTGGAGGTGGCCCGGCGGATGGCGGACACCCATCAGTTCCTGTGGAAGCTCCCCACCGAGCAGCAGCATCTGCTGCCGCCCGCCGCGTCGCTGCCCGCGAACCTGCGGGTGGAGAACTGGGTGCCCTCGCAGCTCGACGTGCTCGCCCACCCGAAGGTCTCCGCGTTCTTCTCGCACGGCGGCGGCAACGCCTACCACGAGGGCGTCTACTTCGGTAAGCCCCAGGTGGTGCGCCCGCTGTGGGTGGACTGCTTCGACCAGGCGGTCCGCGGCCGTGACTTCGGCATCAGTCTGACCCTGGACAAGCCGCACACCGTCGACCCCGACGACGTGGTCGACAAGCTGACCCGCGTCACCTCCGAGCCGTCGTTCCGCGAGCAGGCCGAGCGACTGGGCGCCCTCCAGAGGGAGGCCGGCGGTCGCAAGGCCGCCGCCGATCTCGTCGTCGGCCTGCTCCCCTCGGCGTGAACGCCCCGCGCCCGCCCTCCCCCATCCAGCGTCAGCCCAGCGACAGCAGCGAGGACCCCATGGCCTTCACCCATCCCGTCTCCCGGCCGAGTCTGGACGGCCGCGAACTGGAGTACGTCACCGACGCCGTCTCCGGCGGCTGGATCTCCTCCCAGGGCCCGTACGTCCAGCGGTTCGAGGAAGCCTTCGCCCGGTGGAACGGGGTCGCCCACGGCGTCGCCTGCTCCTCTGGCACCGCCGCCCTCACCCTCGCGCTGCGCGCGCTGGGCATCGGACCGGGCGACGAGGTGATCGTGCCGGAGTTCACGATGGTGGCGTCCGCGTGGGCCGTCACCTACACCGGCGCCACCCCGGTCTTCGTGGACTGCGGTGACGATCTGAACATCGACGTCACCCGCATCGAGGAGAAGATCACCCCGCGCACCCGGGCGATCATGCCGGTGCACATCTACGGCCGGCGCTGCGACATGGACGCCGTGATGGACATCGCGCACCAGTACAACCTGCGGGTGGTGGAGGACTCGGCGGAGGCGCACGGGGTGCGCCCGGTGGGCGACATCGCGTGTTACTCGCTCTTCGCCAACAAGATCATCACGGCCGGTGAGGGCGGTATCTGTCTCACCGAGGACCCGCGGCTGGCCGAGCAGCTTGCGCATCTGCGGGCGATGGCCTTCACCCGCGACCACAGCTTCCTGCACAAGAAGCTGGCGTACAACTTCAGGATGACGGCCATGCAGGGCGCCGTCGCCCTGGCCCAGGTGGAGCGGCTCGACGAGATCCTCGCCACCCGCCGGGAGATCGAGGCCCGTTACGACGCGGCCCTCAAGGACCTCCCCGGCATCACGCTGATGCCGGCCCGCGACGTGCTGTGGATGTACGACCTGCGCGCCGAACGCCGGGAGGAGCTGCGCGCCCATCTCGACGCGCGCGGCATCGAGACCCGTCTGTTCTTCAAGCCCATGAGCCGCCAGCCCGGCTACCTCGACCCGGTATGGCCGACGCTCAACGCCCACCGGTTCAGCGAGGACGGGCTGTATCTGCCCACCCACACCGGGCTGACCGCGGCCGACCAGGAGTACATCACCGGCGCCGTCCGGGAGTTCTGCACCACGGGCTGACCGGTGGCCCGCCGCGGGCCTCCGCACCCGCCCGCCACCGGGCCCCGACCGGGCCCGGCCCCCCGACCGCAGAAAGAGAAACGAGGAGCGGACATGACGACCAGCCCCGGCCCCACGGTGGTCGACTTCCCGTTGCGCACGCCCGAGGAACCGCTGCCGCTGTCCCAGTACGCCAGCCACCGGGCGCAGAGTGGCCTGGTCCGGTCCCATCTGCCGAACGGCGTCCCGATCTGGCTGGTCACCCGGCACGAGGACGTACGCGCGGTGCTCACCCACCCGAAGATCAGCGCCAACCCGGACAACGAGGGCTTCCCCAACGTCGGCGCGACGATGGGCGTGCCCAAGCAGGACCAGATCCCCGGCTGGTTCGTGGGCCTGGACTCCCCGGAGCACGACCGGTTCCGCAAGGTGCTGATCCCGGAGTTCACCGTGCGCCGGGTCCGGGAGCTGCGGCCCGCCGTGGAGCGGACCGTGGACGAGCGGATCGACGCGATGCTGGCCGGCGGGAACACCGCCGACCTGGTGGACGACTTCGCGCTGCCGGTCCCGTCCCTGGTCATCTCCTCGCTGCTCGGCGTGCCCTCCGCGGACCGGGACTTCTTCGAGTCGCGCACCCGTACGCTGGTCGCGATCCGCACCTCCACCGACGAGGAACGCGCCACCGCCACCCGCGAGTTGCTGCGCTACATCAACCGGCTCATCGCCATCAAGGAGAAGTGGCGCGGCGAGGACCTGATCAGCCGGCTGCTGTCGACGGGCCAGTTGAGCAACGAGGAGCTGTCGGGTGTCCTGCTGCTCCTGCTGATCGCCGGCCACGAGACCACCGCGAACAACATCGGTCTCGGCGTGGTGACGCTGCTGTCCAACCCGGAGTGGATCGGCAGCGACCGGGTCGTGGAGGAACTGCTGCGGATGCACTCGGTGGCCGACATGGTCGCGCTGCGGGTGGCCGTGGACGATGTGGAGATCGCGGGGCAGCTCATCCGCAAGGGCGAGGGCATCGTGCCGCTGATCGCGGCGGCCAACCACGACACCGAGGTCTTCGGCTGTCCGCACGCCTTCAACCCGGAGCGCTCCGAGCGGCGGCACATCGCGTTCGGGTACGGCGTCCACCAGTGCCTGGGCCAGAACCTGGTCCGGGTCGAGATGGAGATCGCCTACCGCAGGCTGTTCGAGCGGATCCCCACCCTGGAGCTGGCCGTCCCGATGGACGAACTCGCCTTCAAGTACGACGGGATCCTCTTCGGACTGCACGAGCTGCCGGTCCGCTGGTAGCCACCGGCACCCGGCACCGGCCCGCGGGGGGGGGGGGGGGGGCGCGCCGCCCCCCCCCCCCCCCCCCCCCCCCCCCCCCCACTCACGCACACA
>NZ_JBHZDA010000068.1:0-38312 GCF_042755665.1 Streptomyces sp. NPDC059142 | reverse complement strand
GCTCCGGAGCCGCCCGGGATCACCACACCAGTGAACCGGCAGAATCACGGATCGGCATCCTGAGAACGCCATCCCCGTGTGCGTGCCACACCGGGGCGCGGACCGGATGCGGCGATATCGACGGCGCTCGTGCCGTCCGTAGCTCAACCCGCGGACAAGGCACGATCCGGGCAAGACCTCTCGATGCCGCGCCTGCGGTGGACCGGGCCCGCACCGGCCGGCCGATGTCGGCATGCTGCGGGCCGAGCCAGCCGTTCGGGCCAGCGGCCTGCGACCCCACGGTCTCCCGGCTGACCAGCAAGCCGGCGTCGGGCGCGAGTCGAGGGTGGCTTCCGCGGAGGTGAGCCCGGCGACCCGCATGTCGGTACGGAGCAGATGTCCGCGGAGCTGGGAACGCCAGCCATCACCCCGGCGCCGACGGAGATCACGCGACCGCCGATGTCTCAGTACCGCCCGGCTCGCCCTGCATAGGAGTTGTCCGCACGGCAAGGCGGACACGGATTCGTCGCGATTCCGCTTCGGCACCCGCTGGATAGCGGATGCACCGACGGCGATCGGGGCGCGGGCGGCGCCTACGTCCGACGGGAATGGATTATCGCCCAGGAACGCTGGCCTGGAATCTGAAAGGTCAGGCTCAACAGGTAGGCCGTCCGGCCGATCCGAACTCGCGGTGCGGGCGTGGGGGCGGTGGACTGGGGTGTGCTGCCCGGCCACGTCCATCCGCAGCCGCCTTGCCGGGGCCGGGCAGTCCAGCCCCAGACGAATGCACCCGCCGACGGCCACCTGCCGGCGCCAAGCCGTGGTCGCCGGCATTCCGGTCCCCCCTTCGGCCCCCGCGCCGGGCGTGAAGGCCGGGGAAAGCCGCTCCACCGAAAAGGACGAGGACGGCCGGATGGTTGAGAAGGTCGAGATCGAGCCGTCAGTACCGCCCGCGAACTGAGGGACTAGAGTTGCGGGGGAGGGCGAGAAGACAGTAGGGGGGCGGGCCAGGTCGTGTTGCGCATTTTAGAAGCGGTGTGCGCAGTCGTCACGATGCTCTTCGCTCTGCTCCTCGTGCTGGCCACCGACTTTGAAACCCTGCAGGCCGCCTACCGCAGCGGTGCCCTCACACAGGTGGTCATAGTTTTCGTGGTGGTGTGCGTTGCCTGGCTAGTTCTGTTGCGCAAGCGCACCGGGCGGCGAATGCCCGCCTGGCTGGTCGTCACACTGCTGGCCTGCGGTGCGTGTGCGCTCGGCCTGATGGCCGTTGCGCAGGGAACAGCCCGTACCACGGACCACGAGCGGCATATCGAGCCCTCAACCACGGGGACCCACTCCCCTCCTTCGCCGCCTCCCGCCGCAACATGAGCGGGATGCCCTCAACATCATGTGTGCCCCCGCCTCCTGTTGCGGCACCTGAACGCACGCAACCAACGCGACGACGCCAAAGCGCTCGGCATTGCCTCGCCTCGCGGGGTGCGCAGGCCGGGCACCGTCGCCCCGCAGGCGGACAGGTCCAACTCCAGATGGCAGTTCACGTCCAGCTCGAACCGGCCATACGGATTCACGTGACGCTGCGCGGCCGGTACGAGCTGGACCACAAGCAGCTCCCGATCCTCGTCCTGCCGCCGAGGGCAAGGCGCTCGCGCCTTGACTGACCACCGTGGTGGACGATGGCACCCGCCCGGGTCGGAGGGTCAGGCGAGGTGCTTGACGGCGTCGGTGTCGTCTTCGGCTGCGGGCAGTGCGCGGTGGCCTTCGGAGTGGTGGTTGACCCAGCCGCACACCCCGCAGCTGTAGCGGCCGTCCAGCCCGGCGATCTGCGTACCGCACCGCCGGCATTCGGCATAGGTGATCTGCGGCCCCTCATCGACCCCCGGAGGGCCGGGCACCGGCTCGCCGCCCTCGGCAGGACTGCTCTGTGCGGTCACGAGGGGAGGTTACCGCCGGGTGGATGGCCGTGCGCCCGGTCTTCCAGCCGCACTGTGCGGAGCAGTGTCAGGATCCGTCGGCCGCCTGGCTCGCCAAGGCGCCGCACGCAGGGCAGTTCAGCGGAATCAGCGTCGTCCATCGCGACATCCAGGACCTGGACGCCGCGCTCATCCTGTGGCTCATCACCGGATGCTGACCGATTCCCCGATCCGTATCCGGCCACCCGGCCAGTCCCGGCGGCACGTTGTCGCCGTACTCCGGCGCGCCCGGGCCCACACCCCCGGCCTCGGGCAGCTGGTTTCCTGAACCGGCCGGGCGGCCGGGCCATGCACTGGTGGGCGGCAGCGCACCAGTGGGCGGACTGCCGGACGTGAGCAGAAGGCGACGGGGGCGTCCATGCCGATGTCTACTCCGCCGCCGCGCGGCCGGGGGCCGGACGGCTCAGAGCTCCCACCGAGCAACCCGCAGAATCTTTCTTCGTCTGCTCCAAATGCCCATAGTCCACTGCAGGTTGGACAACTCGACGGCGCGGGCGGGACTCGTACGGGGCAAGTGCCGTCCAGGACCGGTACCGCCGGGGCGTCCCGGCCCTGGGCGTCCTGCTCGCCCTCATCCCCCCTGGGACCTGGCCGACCACATCCAAGAGGAGGCTGCGGTGCCCCGCTCCCTGGGAATTCCCGTCGCCTTCGCCGCCCAGGACGGGAGCGAGCGGGCCGGGGAATCCTCGGCCAAGACCGTGGGCAAGGGACGACCTGGACCGCCCGGCGCCTCGCCTTCGGGGCCGGAACGGGCATGGACGCCGACGCCACCTGCACGACCGCCCGGATCGCCCGCAGCCCCCACCGAGTTGGAGAGCAGTCCTGACCGAGTTACTCGCCACTGCGCCAGTAATCTCTAATTTCATCAAGGCTTTTCGGGCGTTTCGCACGCCGCTCTTGTTCGCCACGCTGGATTTTCATCTCACGCTCACGCTCACGGTCCATTCTCTGACCGATCGTGAAGGAAACCAGGAACGCAGTCCCTACCAAAGCTGCACCGGCGCCTATGGACATATACCTACTGGCACCAAGGGCACCGGCGGTGAAGTAACCGACAGAAAAGAAGAGCATCAAGAAGACCGTGGCCATGAATCCGGCGAACGGGGACAAGATAATGTACAAACAAAAGATCAGCCCTACCAGAACGGCCACAATGATGAGCAGTGCGTCCAGGGCGCTGTCGGGGCCGGCAAGAGTGACTGGCTGCGTCAACATAGCCAGATCTTAGAGGATTTGTCCTGCGCGCACATACGAATGCGTCAGGACAGAGACAGCTTCACTGCGTCGCAGACGCTGCTGCTCGGCCGGTACGGCGCCGTCGGCTCCTGAACACCGCCCCGCAGCAGTACGTCTGCGCGGGGTTCGCAGGCGGGTACTGACTTGTGTCACTCGTTACGGTGACTCCCGCCCGACCGTGCCCGCGATGCCTGGGCGGGCCATGAGACTCACGCCGTGGCCGACACCAAGGACGGCGCCCCCGAGCCCCCCGAACCGGGCGATGCGCCGAACTCTCCTGACGGAGGGGCAGCCGGGCCCCGTCCGGGGCCGGTGCGGTTCTCCCTGTGCCGGTGGGCGCTCGATCCGCGCACGACCTGGACCGCCCGGCGCCTCGCCTTCGAGGCCGGGCCGGGCATGGATGCCGACAGCGGCTGGACTACCGCCCGGATCGCCCGCCACCCCGACGAACGCGCCCAACTCCTGCGTCGCCTGCACGCGCCGAAGGAGCGGTATGGACACCGCTTCGAGCTGGGGCGGTTCGTCGTCGGCCGCCTTCTGGTCAGGGACCCGGCGCGGCCGGCCTCAGCCAGGAACATCTCGATGTGCGTCTGCAGAGCCGCGGCGTAGTTCTCCCGGGCCTGCTTGAAGCGGTGAACGTCGGCGATCAGGTCGGCGTACCAGCCCTTGTTGCCCTTTCGGCTGGAAGCCGAGCCCCCGCACCGTGCAGGCGCGACGATGTGCTTGCCCGTGTTCTCCGTAGCTGGTTGGGCAGGGTGGCCTTCCCCCTCGTCGGGGGAGGTCGGTAGGTTCACCGTATGGGACTGCAGCGATCGGGCGTGCATCATTCGGTTTCAACGTGGCAGCAGCCATGTCCTCCGGCCGCGTCCTTCGAACGTACGGCGCTGGTCGAACGGATTACGAAGCGGATCCTGGCCCTCGGCCAGGATCGTCTGGTGGTAGGGATCGATGGTCTCACCGCGGCGGGCAAGACGAGTTTCGGGCACGAACTGGCTGAGCGGATCGGCGTTGAGGGACGGCCCGTGCTCCGGGCGACCCTTGATGACTTCAAAAAGCCGTGGAAGGACCGGCATCTGTATGACCGGGAGTCGGGCGAGGGGTATTACCGCAACGCGTTCGACTACGACGCTGTCAAACGGCTGCTGCTTGAGCCCTGCCGGTCGCCCGCAGCGACGTTGTGCGCGCTGTGCGCCATCGACCCGCTCACGCAGCGGGATCATTCCTCGGACGTGTCGCCCCTTGCCCCGGATGCGGTGCTGATCGTGGACGGGGTCTTCGCCTTCCGGCCGGAGATCGATGAGTACTGGGACTTCCGCGTCTGGCTGCAGGTGGATGAGGAACTGTCCGTTCAGCGAGGTGCTGACCGTGATCAGGACTGGGCCGGGAGCGACGCGGAGTCGATCCACCGCAAACGGTATCTGGTGGCAGAGCGCATCTATCTCCAGGAAGTCGACCCTATCCCGAAAATGGACATTGTCATCGACAACTCGACGTTCACCGATCCTCACGTCGTGGAGTCCTGACCCCGCCCGTGCTGTAGAGCTGCGAGAGGTCGTCGGCATCGTGTGGATGGCGGAATGGGACGACGCTCGGAGCCGGGCACGCGAGGCGCTGAATGCCCGGCGTGATGACGTCAGCAGGGCGGACCCACAACGGCAACAGCCATGCTCACACCAACCGTATAACCCATTTCCAAAATTCGAGGTCAAGGCTCCTTCCCTCGCCCTCTCCTGACGGCCGGACGAGGAAGCGAGCGCGACAGCCCCGAGCGAAAGAGAGACCCACACATGCCCGAAGCGGTCACCCCTGCCACCTCTGTCATTCCCGTTGCCACCGCCGACCTCGTCGACCGGTACGGCGTCGATCTGCGCGTCTGCGACGTCCAGTTCCGCCGGTTCGGCGCGCACCGGAGCTTCGCCGGACCCGTGCGTACCGTCTCCTGCCACGAGGACAACGGCCTGCTCCGCGACCTGCTCCGCACGCCCGGCAACGGCTGTGTTCTCGTCGTGGACGGCCAGGGTTCCCTGCGAACCGCCCTGGTCGGCGACCTCATCGCCACCGCCGCCCAGGACAACGGCTGGGCCGGGCTCGTCCTGCACGGCGCGGTCCGCGACAGCGCGGCCCTCGCCGGCCTCGAACTGGGCATCAAAGCCCTGGGCACCATCCCGCGCAAGAGCGGCAAGAACGCCACCGGAGACATCGACCTGCCGGTCACCTTCGGCGGCATCACTTTCCACCCCGGCGACCTCCTCCACGCCGACGACGACGGCATCGCCCTCATCCCGCCCACTGCCTGACGCCCCGTCCACCGGCCACCGCCACCGCGCGCACCCGGCGATCGCACGACTCGACAGCCCGCCACGAACAGGGCAGCACACTCACACGGTGCTTGCCCTGGCCGGGAGAGGAGCCGGCATCCCGCGCACCGTGTTCAACCCGGACATCGACGCGATGACCACGCTGGCGCTGCGGCTGGCCGTGGAGGACTTCGACCGCCCCGGCCGGCAGCGGGGGAAAGGGCCCGGCTTGCTGGCCGGGCACAGCGCCATTTCGAAGGGCGGAAGGATCACGTTGGGAAGCACATCGGCCGCCTGTGGAGCCACCTCTGTGACGCCGGTTTTTCCCCCGCGCGAGCGGAGGTCACCCGTGACAGTGAGCAGACCTACACGAGGCTCCGTCTGACAGCCGATCAACCCCTTCGGGCATCGACTGGCAAGAAAAGCCACGACCAAGCCAACGCGGACGATCACTGGCGTCCAAACCCCAGGTGACCGGCCCCGAGGTTTGCCCGGTCAGCCGCACCCAGTGCCCCTTTGGTTCGGTCCGCAAGTGTCGGGGGCCAAGTCGCGCGTCACCGCGGTCGCTGCCTCTCCCCCGGCTACCAACCGAACAGGCACGGTACGACAGGGCACAGCCCCACCAAGATCCGGACCAGGCCCGGGCCACCCTCCCGTATTCAACCCAGCGGACCGGCATCCTTGCTGGCCAGAAGGCCGCACTGCCTGCACCACCAGCAGACGAAGAATCTGCTGGGACGAACGCAGCACCACGCGCAGGCGCAACCCCTCGTCCGTGCCGCAGAGCCGGGCGACAAAGCCGGGGCGGCCTCGCGGTCGGGTCGCCACCACGCAACGGCCCTGAGCCGATCAGCCCCAAGATGTCCTACTTCAACGGAGCGTAGTCAGCACCAAGTCAGCACGGGAGGGGTGAGCGCGGTTGATGACGTGGGCTTTTAGTCAGCACCAAGTCAGCACGGGAGTCAGCACCGCACCGCCAAATCGGCCCGAACTCCGCGTCCCGGACAGCACTCGTTCCGGCCGCCTTCGAGCCCCTGAGCCGCTCTTCCGTGAGCTGTCATGGTGGCTGCACGCATAGCTGGCCCCCGAACTATGTTGCCCCACCATATGTGCACCTGACCTGCGTGTTTCTACCGTGTGCCGACACGTACCCCTCCCCACCTCATACGAGGAAGTGGCGCACATGGCCTCCGCAGCACCCGCTCCCCCGACACCCGCCAGCCTGAAGCGCATCGTCGCCGCCAGCCTCATCGGCACGACCATCGAGTGGTACGACTTCTTCCTGTACGGATCCGCAGCAGCTCTGGTCTTCAACAAGCTGTTCTTCCCGGGCTCCGATCCGCTCGTCGGAACGCTGCTGTCCTTTCTCACCTACGCCGTGGGGTTCGCCGCGCGGCCGCTCGGGGCGTTGGTGTTCGGCCATTACGGGGACCGGGTCGGGCGCAAGAAGCTGCTGGTTCTCAGTCTGCTGCTGATGGGTGGGGCGACGTTCGCCATCGGGCTGCTGCCCACGCACGCCACCATCGGTACGGCCGCGCCCGTGTTGTTGACCGTGTTGCGGCTGGTCCAGGGGTTCGCGCTCGGCGGTGAGTGGGGCGGGGCCGTGCTGCTGGTGTCGGAGCACGGGGACGCCGAGCGGCGTGGGTTCTGGGCCTCGTGGCCGCAGACCGGGGCTCCGGCCGGGCAGTTGCTCGCCACCGGGGTGCTCGCGGCGCTGACCGCGCTGCTCTCCGACGAGCAGTTCGTCTCGTGGGGATGGCGCATACCGTTCCTGCTCTCCGGTGTTCTGGTGCTCGTCGGCCTGTGGATCCGGCTCTCGGTCGACGAATCCCCGGTCTTCAAGGCCGCGTTGGCCCGGGCCGCGGAGCGCGCGGCGACGGCCGGCGCGGACGGCGCCGGGGCCGAGAAGATGCCGCTGGTCGCCGTGTTGCGGCACCACTGGCGGGACGTGCTGGTCGCGATGGGCGCGCGCATGGCGGAGAACATCAGCTACTACGTGATCACCGCGTTCATCCTGGTGTACGCGACGAACTCGGCGGGGCTGAGCAAACAGACCGCGCTCAACGCCGTACTCGTCGCCTCCGCCGTCCACTTCGCGGTCATCCCCGCGTGGGGCGCGCTGTCGGACCGTATCGGACGCAGGCCCGTGTACATGATCGGCGCCGTCGGGGTGGGGGCCTGGATGTTCCCGTTCTTCGCCCTGATCGACAGCGCGAGCTTCGGCAATCTGCTCCTCGCCGTCACTGTCGGACTGGTGCTGCACGGCGCGATGTACGCACCGCAGGCCGCCTTCTTCTCGGAGATGTTCGCGACCCGGATGCGCTACTCGGGGGCGTCGATCGGCGCGCAGTTCTCCTCGGTCGCGGCGGGCGCGCCGGCGCCGCTGATCGCGACGGCGCTGCTCGCCGATTACGGCAGTTCGACGCCGATCGCCCTGTACGTCATGGCCGCCGCGCTCATCACGGTCGTGGCCGTCGCGTGCGCCAAGGAGACCCGGCACCGCGATCTGGCGGATGTCGACGCGGAGCCCGCGCGGTCGGGGGTGCCGACGCCACGACAGGTCGACGCGGGCTCCCGTCCCCCCGGCGACTGAAGGGGTCCGGCGGCCGTTCGGCGTTCAGCGGACGACGGCGTCGGACATGGCGTGCAGCCGCAGGGCCAGTTGGATCTCCAGGGCTCGCGCGGGTGACTGCCAGTCCGCGCCGAGCAGCCGGGCGACGCGCTCCAGTCGCTGGGCGACCGTGTTGACGTGGACGTGCAGTTCGTCCTTGGTACGGGCCGGGCTCGTCCCGGACGCGAAGTAGGCCCTCATGGTGCGGACCAGGTCGGTGCCGCGGCGCAGGTCGTAGGCGATGACCTCACCGATGGTGCGGTGCACGAAGCCCTCGATGTCCCGGGCGTCGGCGAGCAGCAGTCCGAGGAAACCGAGGTCCTGGGCGGCTGCGCCGTCGCCCGAGCGGCCGAGCAGCCGGAGCGCGTCGAGACAGCGCCGGGCCTCCGCGTACGCCTCGGCGGTGGCGCCCGGGCGGGCGGCGGGCGCCTCCAGCGCGGCGGAGGCGCCCACGGTGACGGGCTCGCGCAGGGCTCCGCCGAGCTGTCCGGCGGTACGGCGGGCGAGGTCGGCGGCGGTGTCGCCGGGGGCGAGCGGCAGGAGCAGGACAGTGCCTCCGTCACGAGTGGCGGCCAGTCCCTGTCCGGTGGCGGCGAGATGCGACGCGGCGGACCACAGCCGGCGCCGGTCGGCGGTCTCCCGTTCGGTGGCGCCGGGGGCGCCGGGGTCGGGGCCGTCGATCCGGGCGGCCAGCACCACATGCGGCGCGTCGAGGTCGGCGTGGAGCCGGACGGCCCGTTCGCGCAGCAGGCGGGGGTCGCGGTCCGGGGCGTCGAGGAGGTCGTCCAGCAACTCGCCCCGTACCCGCTGCTCGGCCTCTCCGGCGGAGCGACGGGCCAGCAACAGCAGAGAGGTGACCATGGCGGCCCGCTCCAGGGTGCGCCGGTCGACGGAGTCGAGAGCGGGGTGGCCGCGCAGGACGAGTGCGCCGAGCAGTTCGCCGCCGGCCCAGACGGCGGCTCCCCAGACCTCGCCGTGGCGTGTGGCGCGGCCTTCGGTGCCGGTCAGGTCGAGCGCGGTCACGGAGGGGGAGTCCGGCCCGGCGAACTCCACGGTGCCGTCCAGCACTTCGGAGAGGGCGCTCGCCACGTCGTGGACACCGCCTCCGCCCAGGACCAGTTCGGTCAGCCGGTCGTGCACGTCCGAGGCGCGTTCGATGGCCGCGCTGTGTTCCTTGATGATCTCGTTGGCCTTCTCCAGTTCCGCGAGCGCCGAGCGGGTCTCCCCGAGCAGGTTCGCGGTGTCGATGGCGACCGCCGCGTGCGCGGCGAACGAGCCCAGCAGGGAGATCTGTTCGCGCTCGAAGACCCGGGCGTGGCGGTCCGCGGCGAAGAGCACCCCGATGACCTGGCTGCCGAGCATCAGCGGCACGCCGAGGATGGCGACCAGCCCTTCGTCGCGTACGCCGGAGTCGATGGCCCGGGTGTGCCGGAAACGCGGGTCGTCGAAATAGCTGTCGGTGACGTACGGCCGCGCGGTCTGCGCGACGAGCCCGCCGAGCCCCTCCCCCATCCCGAGCCGGAGCTGCTGGAAACGGGCCGACACCGAGCCCTCGGTGACTCTCATGTAGGTGTCGCCCACGGCCGGGTCGTTCAGGCAGAGATAGGCGACCTCGGTGCCGAGGAGGGAACGCGCGCGCTGCACGATGGCCCGGAGCACGGCGTCGAGATCCCGCAGTCCCGCGAGGTCGTGCGCGGTCTCGAAGAGCGCCGACAGCTCGGCCTCGCGGCGGCGTCGCTCCGCCAGCTCGGCCCGTACTCTCAGGGCGAGCCGCTTGGCGTGCTCCAGCGCGGCCAGCGTCTCCGGGCCCCCGCCGTCCGCGCGGGCCAGCAGCGCGGGCCGGTCGAACGCCTCCGCCGCCGCGCCGCGCGCGAGGAGTTCCAGGTAGGAGAGCTGGTCGTGGTGGCGGACATGGGAGTCGGACTGCTGCTGGGACATGGACACAGCATTACCTGTCGTTCGGCCGGCCGCACCGGCCTGTGGACAACGGACGCGGACGCGGGTGCGGGCGACCCTAGTGCGCGGTCCATCCCCCGTCGAGGGCGAGCGAGGTGCCGGTGATGAAGGACGCCTGTGGGGTGCAGAGGTAGGCGACCGCCTCGGCGACTTCGTCCGGTTCGAGGAGACGCTTCAGCGCGGAGTCCTGGAGCAGCACGTCCGCGACGACCCTCTCCTCCGGGATCTGGTGCGTCCGTGCCTGGTCCGCGATCTGCTTCTCGACCAGTGGTGTACGCACATAGCCGGGGTTGACGCAGTTGGAGGTGACCCCGTGCGAGGCGCCTTCGAGGGCCGCGGTCTTGGAGAGTCCTTCGAGACCGTGTTTGGCGGCCACATACGCCGACTTGTAGGCAGAGGCGCGCAATCCATGTACGGAGGAGATATTGACGATCCGGCCCCATCCTTCGGCATACATGTGGGGAAGCGCGCCCCGGATCAGCCGGAAGGGTGCCTCCAGCATGACGGTGAGGACGGTGTGGAACACGTCGGGCGGGAAGTCCTCGATGGGGCGGACCAGTTGCAGCCCGGCGTTGTTGACCAGGATGTCCACGCCCTCGGCCGCCTGCTCCGCCGCGTCGAGATCGGTCAGGTCGAGGACCCGCGTGTCGAAGGCGCCCGCCGTTCCGGGACCTCCGGCCTCTCCGGCCAGGGATGCCAGCCCCGCGCCGTCCCTGTCCACCGCTCTGACCCTGGCCCCGGCAGCGGCGAGCCGCAGCGCGCAGGCGCGGCCGATACCGCTCGCGGCGCCGGTGACCAGGGCCGTACGGCCCCCGAGGTCGAGCGCGACGGGAGCGGACCCGCCGGGGGCGGCGGCGGTGCCGACGGAGCCGGGGCCACGGGCGGCCGGGCCGTCCGCGGTGCGGGAGCCCGGTGTACGCGGGGCAGGACCTGGTGTGGTGGGCGCGGTCATACTCCGCACCCTAAGCAGCCCTCGGAGCCTCACCGATATGGTCGGCGCCCACACTTCACCGTGGAGTGGTGGGTTCGAACCATGTGGGTGTATCGGTGAGGGCCTGCTTGACGCGACGGGTGTCTCTCCGTCACCGAGGACGTGGGCGGGCTCCTCCGCTCGGGGTGTGCGTACGGGACTCCTCGGTGTCCTCGTCCGCCGGGGGAAAGAGGCGTACGGACAGCTCGGCGACGGTCGGTGCCTCGAAGAAGACCCTGACGTCCTCGATCGGCGTGCCCAACGCGGTGTGGATGCCCGCGGCGTAGCGGACGGCGAGCAGCGAGTTCCCGCCGAGGTGGAAGAAGTTGTCGTCGATGGTCAGGCCTTCGGTGCCCAGGGCCTCGGCGGCCAGGGCGCACAGGGTGCGTTCCACGGGGGTGCGCGGTTCCCGACCGGTACGGGCCGGTGCGGGGTTTCCGGGCGCCGGGAGGGCGCGTCGGTCCAGCTTGCCGTTGGGGGTCAGCGGCAGCGCGTCCAGGGTGACGAACGCGGCGGGCACCATGTAGTCGGGCAGCCGCGCCGTGAGCGCGTCCCGCAGGAGAGCGGTGTCGGGGCCCTCCGGCCCAGTGGCGTCCGGCCCAGTGGCGTCCGGCCGGGTGGCGCCGGGGGCGGGGGTCACGTACGCCACCAGGCGGGGGTCGCCCGGCCGGTCCTCGCGCAGGACGACGACCGCCTGTCCGACATCGGGGCGCGCGGTCAGCGCCGCCTCGATCTCCGCGGGCTCGATACGGAAGCCGCGCACCTTCACCTGGTGGTCGGCGCGCCCGTGGAACAGGAGGTGGCCTTCCGGGTGCCGGGCGGCGAGGTCACCGGTGCGGTACATGCGGGCGCCCGGTGCTCCGAAGGGGTCGGGGACGAAGCTGCCCGCCGTCAGCCCCGGCTTGCCGAGGTAGCCGTGGGCGAGTTGGGCGCCGGCCAGGTACAGCTCGCCGATCCCGCCGTCCTCGACCGGACGCAGCGCCCCGTCGAGGACGTAGGCGCTGGTGTTCCACACCGGTCTGCCGATCGGGACCGTCACGGAGGGGTCGCCGCCGGGGAGACAGGGCCAGTGGGTGACGTCGACGGTGGCCTCGGTGGGGCCGTAGAGGTTGTGGAGGTCGGCGCCGAGCGTACGGAGACAGGGTTCCACGAGGTCGGCCGGCAGGGCCTCGCCGCTGCAGAACACACGGCGCAGGCTGTGGCAGCCGGCGGCGCCCGGTGCCTGGAGGAAGTACCGGAGCATCGACGGTACGAAGTGGACGGTGGTCACCCCCTCGCTGCGGATGAGGTGGACGAGGTGGCCGGGGTCCTTGTGTCCGCCGGGCCGGGCGATGACCAGGGTGGCTCCGGTGATCAGGGGCCAGAAGAACTCCCAGACCGAGACGTCGAAGCCGGCGGGGGTCTTCTGAAGGACGCGGTCGTCGGCCTCCAGTCTGTAGGTGTGCTGCATCCACAGCAGGCGGTTGACGACGGCGTGGTGCGGAACCACGACTCCCTTGGGGTGGCCGGTGGAGCCCGAGGTGTAGATGACATAGGCGGGCCGGCCGGGAGTGGGCGCGGTGCCGAGGTCCGCCGCCGTGGGCGAGGACGAGGGGAGGGCCGCCAGCGAGGCGGCGGTGCGCGGATCGTCCAGCAGGACGGCGCCGTCGGGTGTGTCCACCACCTCGGCGACCGGGGTGGTGGTGAGCACCACCCGGGGGGCGGCGTCGCACAGCAGACGGCGGACACGGTCGCGCGGGTGGTCGGGGTCGACGGGTACGTACGCCGCTCCGCTCTTGACCACGGCGAGCAGGGCCACCACCAGCTCCACGGAGCGCGGGACCGCCACCGCGACCCGGTCGCCGGGGCGGACGCCGCGTTCCAGCAGCAGATGGGCGAGGCGGTTGGCGTCGGCGTCGAGCCGGTCGTAGCGGGTCCGGCTTCCTTCGAAGACCAGGGCGGTGCGGTCGGGTGTGGCCGCGGCCTGGGCCTCGAACAGTTCGGGGAGGGTGGCCGGGGGGATCCGGCGCGAGGGGCCGTGCCACGCGACGCGGGCGGCGGCGGGTACGGCGGATGAGGGTGACAACTCTCAGCTCTCCCAACAGGGCAGGACGCCGTGTGCGCGCCGGCGGGGAGTTCCCTCGCCCGTGCGCGGGCGGCGTGTCACAGACGTGGTGGAAGGGCGGAGCCGTGATGTGCCGAAGCTGCCACAGGGGTGGGGGGCTGTCAACGGGGCGTCGTACCGGGAGGAACCGGGGCCTCGTCCGGCTCTCGCTGGGTCCGGCCGGATCCGAACGAAAGCCCCTGGAACGAAAGGCCCTGGACGAGTCATTCCGAAGTGGCGTCGTCCGCCCCTCGGGCGGGTGGGGAGGCGTCAGGTGCGTGCGGCCGCAAGGCGGAGGAGGGAGACGACGCGGGAGCGTCGGCTCCCCCGTATCCGCCGCCAACACCGCGGACGCGCGTACATGGCGCCTCCCCGCAGACGGGACTTCGGAACGACTCGTCTAGATCGATGGCACCCAAACCTGTCAAGTCACAGGTTCTGGTGAATGGTGTCTGCGCCTGCCGTCGGCAAATGTGTCTAGCGGATGGGCGGGAGCTTGCGTAGTAATCCTCGGACAACGAAAAGCCGTGATGAGTAACGACCTATGACGTACCGTCGGATGATGTGAGGAGACCGTAGTGGTCGATTCGGGGGCATGGGCGTCCGTATGCGAGGCGTTCACCGCGCGGCGCGCGGCACATCCCGACGCCGTGGCCGTCACCGGCGCATACGGTGATCTTTCCTTTGAGCAACTGGGCGCGATGGCGGATTCCGTCGCGGACTCGGTACGGGCGCTCGGCGCCTGCGCCGAGGGCGCGGAGCTGCCCGTCGGCTATCTGGGGGCGCGCCGCCCGTACTTCCTGGCCACGGTGCTGGGCGTGCTCGGCGGCGGCGCGGCGTACGTACCCCTGGACCCGTCGTGGCCACCCGCCCGTATCGCGGAGGTCGCCCAAGTGGCGGGCCTGCTGCATGTGTTCGCCGATGCCGAGCACACCGCTCTCGCGCACGAAGCCGGGCTGTCCCGGGTGCTCCCGGTGACGGAGGCGCGGCGACCGGAGCCGCCCGCGCCCGTGGCGCGGTGGGCCGGGACGGGCGCGGACCTCGCCTACCTCGTGTTCACCTCGGGCTCGACCGGTGCGCCGAAGGGTGTGCTGACCGAGCACGCGGCGCTGGCCAACACCTGTGCCCGGATGGCCGACCGCTGGGGGCTCACCCCCGCGGACCGGGTGTTGCAGTTCACCTCGCTCGGGGTGGACATCACGATGGAGGAGGCGTTCACCGCGTGGACGGCGGGTGCCGCGCTGGCGCTGATGGATCCCGCGACCGCGGGCGACCTCGTGCGGTTCACCGCGTTCCTGGAGGAGTTCCAGGTCAGCGCCCTCGATCTGCCGACCTCCTTCTGGACGGCGTGGCTGTCGGCGGTGGAGGCGGGGGACGTACCGCCGCCTCCCGGATGTGTACGGACGGTCGCGGTCGGCAGCGAGGAGGTCGCGGCCGACGACATCGCCCGCTGGCAGGCGGTCGCCGGGCCGGGGTGCCGGACGTTCAACATGTACGGGTCGACCGAGCAGGCCGTCACCTCCGTCGTGGACGGGCCCCTGGCGCCCGGTGACCCGGTGGGCAGCGGGGTGATCGGCCGGCCGCTGCCCGGCGTCCACGCCTATGTGCTCGACGCGGGGCTGCGCCGGCGGCCGCCGGGCGTGCCGGGAGAGCTGTACGTCGGCGGGCTGGCCACGGCCCGCGGCTACGTGGGACAGCCGGGGCGCACGGCGGAACGGTTCCTGCCCGATCCGTTCGCGGGCCGCCCCGGCGCCCGTATGTACGCGACCGGGGACCGGGCGGTGGCCCTCACCGACGGCGGTTTCCGCTTCGCGGGGCGCATCGACACGCGCCTGAAGATCCGGGGCTTCACCGTGCAGCCGCGTGAGGTCGAGGGGGTACTGGCCGAGGTGGCCGGGGTCGAGAAGGTCGCGGTGACCTCGGAGCCCGGGCCGGACGGCAGGGACCTGCTGGTCGCCGAGGTGGTCGGGACGGCGGTCGCCGGGGACGCGGAGCGGCTCGTCGAGGTGCTGGCCGGGCGGGCGGCGGAGCGGCTGCCGGACTACGCCTGCCCGCAGCGGTACGTGGTGCACTCCCACGGCGGCGGGGCGCCGCGCACGCTCGGTCCTTCGCGCCGTACGAAGCGGAGTGCGGAGACCGCCGGGGGAACCGGAGCCACCGTGGCCGCCGAGGACCCGGCGGGCGCCGGGCAGGCCCGGCGCGCGGCGGTCGCCGCGGTCGTCGCCGTGTGGCGGGAGCTGCTGGGCGACCAGGAGATCGCGGAACGGGACAGCTTCCTCGACCTGGGCGGCAACTCCCTGCTCGCCATCCAGTTGCTGACCCGGTTGCGCGGACGGTACGGGGTGGCCGTCGATGTCGCCCGGTTCTTCGAGGAGCCCACGGTGGCCGCTCTCGCGTCGGCCCTCGTCACGGCCGGGGTGATGACGGAGGAGAGCGGACGCGACGACGGGAGCGGTCCGCCCCGGCTGCTGCCGCGCACGGCGGGCGACGCGGGTCCCTGCTGGTCGGGCCAGGAGCGGATGTGGTTCCTGCAACGCCTGCTGCCGGAGTCCGCCGCGTACCACATCCCGCTCGCCTTCGAGGTCACAGGCGGTGTCGATGTGCCGGCGCTGCGGGCCGCGCTGCGGACGGTGGCGGAGCGGCACGAGCCGCTGCGTACGGCCGTACGGCTCGACGGCGCCCGGCTCACCCAGGTCGTGGTCGCACCGGACATCCCCGTGGAGACGGCCTCCGTCGCACACACCGTCCAGGAGGAACTGGCGTCGCGGGACGGTGTGCTGGCCGGGTTCGTCTCGCGCCCGTTCGACCTCCACTCGGGCCGGGTGCTGCGCGCGGCGGTGGTCGGGTGCGCGACCGGGCGGACCCTGCTCGCCTTCGCCGTCCACCATGTGGCGTTCGACGAATGGTCGGTGGGGCTGTTCCTCGACGAGCTGAGCGACGCGTACGCCCGCGCCCTGGACGGCACGCCGTCCGCGCCGCGCCCGCTCGGCGCGCGCTATCTGGACTTCTGCGGCTGGCAGGCGGACCCGGCGTTCCGGCGCCGGGTGACGGAGCGGCTCGGATTCTGGCGGGAGTATCTGGAGGGGCTGCCCGAACAGGCCCTGCCCGCCGACCTGCTCCCGCCGGAGCGGCCCACCCGGGCGGGCGACGAGCGGCGCTTCACCGTGCCGCGCCGTCAGGCCGCCGCGCTCGCGGCCCTCGCCCGGCGCGAGGGGGTCACCCGCTACCACACCCTCCTCGCGCTGTTCTCCGTCCTCCTGGCGCGCTACAGCGGGACGTACGACCTGGCGGTCGGCGTGCCGGCCGCCAACCGGGGCTCGGAGGAGCTGGAGGAGCTGATCGGCTTCTTCGTCAACACCCTTCCGGTGCGGGCGCGGCTGGCGGACAACCCCACCTTCGCCGAGGCGGTGCGCCGCGTCAGCAGGAGCACACTGGCCGCTCAGGCCGCCGGGCACGTCCCGGTGGACGAGATCGCGCGGGCGGTCGGCCGGCACGGCTCCGCGACCCGGAACCCGTTGTTCCAGACGCTGTTCGTGATGGACGAGGAGCAGCGGGGCGCGCTGCGGCTGCCCGGTTGCGAGGTACGTCCCGCGCAGGTGCCGGTGCGGTCCTCCGCGCTCGACCTCACGCTGGCCGTCGGTGACGGCGACGGCGGGACGCTGAGCGGGCGGCTGTGGTACTGCGCCGAGGTGTTCGGCGCGCAGACCGCGGAGCGCATGGTGGCGAGCTTCCTGACGCTGGTGGACCAGGTCGTCGCGGATCCGGATCTGCGGGTGCGGGACATGGACGCGGCGCGCCCGGCGGACCGGTCGCTGGCCGTGGCCGCCGCCCCGGTTCCCGATCCGGAGGAACAGGCGCCGCTCGCAGCGCGGTTCGAGGCGGTCGCCCGGCGGTGGCCGGAGCGCACGGCGCTCGTCGTGGAGGGCCGGGCCATGACGTACGGCGCGCTGTCCTCGCTCGTCGGGGAGGTACGCGGCCGGTTGCGCGCCGCGGGGCCGATGGCGGCGTTCGTGCCGCTCGTCCTCCCGGAGGGGCCCGCGCTGATCGCGGCGATGCTCGCGGTGAACGGTCTCGGCCGGGCGTTCGTGCCCGTCGACCCGGGCTGGTCGGAGCAGCGCGTCGCGGATCTCGTCACCCGGACCGGCAACCCGTTCGCCGTCGTCGCCGAGGACGCGGACGCCTCGGCCGTACCGTCCGGGGTGCGGCCGCTGCCCGTCGGGGCCGGGCCGGCCGAGGCGTACGGGGCGACGGACGCGGTGGGGTACGCGGCGGACGCGCCCGGCGACGGACGGCGCCCGATGTACGCGGTGTGCACGACGGGTCCGGCCGACCCGCCGCACCCGGCCGTCGTCGGGCACCGGGCGTTCGCCCGCCACACCGCGTGGGCCGTCCGGCACTTCGGCACGCGGACGCCGACGGTCCTGCACGCCACACCGCCCGCCCGCGCGCACGCCGTCTGGGAGCTGCTGTGGCCGCTCGCGCACGGCGGCGCCGCCGTCCTGCCCGGTCCCGGTGGGCGGAGCGACCCGAAGACGCTGGCGGCGACGCTGGTCAGGGACGGGGTGGACACGCTCTTCCTGCTGCCGAGCACACTGGCCGATCTGGTCGGCCGGCTGTCGGCCGAGCCCGGACGCGCCGACGGCCTCGCGGCCCTGCGGACCGTGGTCACCCTCGGCGAGGCGCCCCGGGAGCACACGGCGCGCCGCTTCGCCGCCCTGGCTCCGGGCGCGCGCCTGTACCACCTGCGCACGGACGCGGGAGGAGGCCTGGCCGCGCTGGTGCGGGAGATGACCGGCGCCCCGGAGGAGGGCCGCGGATTCGTCGTCGGCGACGGCTCGGCGGTCGTCGTCGACGACCGGCGCCGGGCGGTGCCGCACGGCGTTCTCGGCGAACTCTGTCTGACCGCCGACGACGACGGTTACGGGGCCGACGGGGCCGGTGGTGTCACGAGCCCCGCCCTCGACCGGCGGCGCCTCGTGGAGAGCCGCCACCCGGAGCTGCCGGCCGGTACCCGTCTGGTGCGGACGGGTGAGGCGGCGCGGATGGGGCCGTCCGGCGACATCGAGCTGTGCGGTACGGCCGACGACATGGCCGTGCTCCGGGGCGTCCGGGTGGCGCTCGGCCGGGTCGCCGCCCGGGTGGCCGGCCATCCGGGGGTGCGTTCCGCCACCGTGGCCGCGACGCCGTCCGACGCCACCCGGGCGCGGCGGACCGCCGCGCTCCTGGCCGCCGTACCGCCCGAGGTGGCCGCCGCCGCGCTGCGCGCGGTCACCGGGGCGGACGTCCTCCCGACCATCCCGCCGACCGGAAGGTGACCATGCTGCGCCGCTACAAGGACTTCGCCGTGGATCTCGACATCCGGCGGGACACCTTCATCGACGCGCCGCGCGCGGAACAGCGGCGCTGGGTGATCCACCGTGCCGTCGACGAACTGGCCGAGCAGCTACGCCATCTCGATGTCACCGCGCCCGACTACATCGGCGGCACCACGCGCGGCGAGATCCACGCCAACTGGGACGAGAGCGAGGCCGACTACCACGACGACCAGCTCCTCATCGAGGGCCAGCAGGTGATGCAGGACTGGGAGGAACGGCTCATGCACCGCATGGCGGAGCGTGTGACCGCCACCCACGGCGACATCCTGGAGATCGGGTTCGGGCTCGGGCTGTCGGCGACCTTCATCGAGGAGCAGGGGGTGCGTTCGCACACCATCGTCGAGTACAACGACGGCGTGCTGGACAGGGCCCGGCGGTGGGCAGCCGAGCGCCCCGGCTCCGACATCGAGCTGCTGCGGGGGCACTGGCAGGCCGCGCTGCCCGCGCTCGGCGACTTCGACGGCATCCTGTGGGACGCCTTCCCGACCAGCGAGGCCGAGTTCGACCAGTACGTGCTGCGGGACAGCACGGTCGCGGAGGCGTTCTTCTGCGAGGCCGCCGCCCATCTGCGCTCCGGCGGGGTCTTCACGTACTACACCAACGAAAGGGATTCGCTGAGCCGCCGTCACCAGCGGGGGCTCCTGCGGTACTTCTCCTCGTTCGCGGTGGAGGTGGTGGACGGTCTCCGGCCGCCGCCGGACTGTCAGTACTGGTGGACGGACCGGATGACCGTCGTGACCGCGACCCGCTGAGCAGTGGCAGAAAGGAACTCCGTGTCCTTCCCCGGAATCGCCGGCCTCTCCCCTTCCCAGCTCGACGCGCTGGAGGCCCTTCTCACGGCGGGCGGTGCCCCGTCGCGGGAGAGCGCTCCCGTGGAGCTGACCGTCTACTACGTACCGGAGCCCGGTTCGCCGCCCGGCGAGGCGGAGCTGCGCGCGCACACCGCGCCGGTGCTGCCGGACGAGACGGTGTGTGTGCGCTTCGTACCGGTCACGGACCTGCCGTCGCCGGACACGCTTCCCGGGGACACCGGAGGGCGGCCGGACGGCCCCGCCGTGTCCGGGGAGGAAGCGGCGCCCGCCGGTGACCTCCAGCGCTGGCTGGCCGCGGTCTGGGCCGATGTGCTGGAGGTGCCCGTCGCGCGGGTGGACGCGGACTTCTTCACGCTGGGCGGGAGTTCGCTGCGCGCCGTGCGGGTCCTCGCCCGCCTCCAGGCCGTCCTCGGCATCGAGCTGCCGGTGGCGACCCTGTTCGCCCACCGCACCGTGGCCGGGCTCGCGGACGCCCTGGAGGCGCGCTCCGCGGAGGTGCCCCGCTTCGCCGAGATCGTGGCCGTGGCCGCCGAGGTGTACGGGGAGGCGCCGGATGCCGGGCAGCGGTGACACACGGGCCGCGTGGGCTCCGCTCGTCCCGGGCGCCGACGGGGACGTGGTGCTCGCGGTGGACTTCGCCACGACGGGGCGGCGCGAGGCGACGTTCGCCGAACTCGCCGGGCTGCTGCCGGGCCCGCTCGACGTACGGCAGGCGGTGCCGCCGCCCGACGCGGGGCGGGAGGACGACCCGGCGGGGTACCACCTGCGCTGGTGGGGCGGGCAGGTGGCGTACGGACCCGGCGCCCGCCCGGTGCGCGCGGTGCTCGGCTACTGCGCGGGAAGCGTGTTCGCCTCGCGTCTGGCGGACGTCGTGGAGCGCCGGCAGGGCGAGCGGCCGGTGCTGCTGCTCTTCGACCCGGAGGTGCCCACGGTGGCCGGTCTCGACCGGGACGTCCGCAGGGCGGTGGAGGGGATGGACGGGGTGAGCGACGAGGAGCGGGCCGGACTGCGGCGCGGGATCGACCGGATCCGTGACGCGACGGGCGACGACTTCGACAAGGCCGCGGAGGCGTTCGTCGCCCTGTACCGCGAGGCGTACGGGACCGTCCTCGCGCGTATGGGGGTGGGCGGTCACTTCGCCGAACAGCTCACGGGACTCTTCCGTTCCTACACCGGCTATCTCACGGCGGCGCGGCATCTGGGGCCGGGGCCCGGCTGGGCGTCGGCGACCTCTCTGCTCTCCTCGGGCCGGAGCGGTGGGCACACCGGGCGGGAAATCCGGTTCCCGGCAAGCCAGGAAGATCTCCTGCGCGACCCCGGAGTGATTCGTACCGCTTACGAACTGATATCACCGACGGAAATCACCGGATGACCGCCGGACATGGGCCGGTGGAAAAGTCAAGAGGGCCCGAAATGGCGCCCGGGGGTCAAGTACCCTATATTTGACGTTCGTTGAGGGTTGACCACACTCGATTCGCCGACGATCCGCAGGGGGAACGTGCGTTGCACAGGTCAGCGAGTAAACCCGAAAATGGGGCGCACATGAACGGCCGGAACGTGTCGCCCAGAGAACTCCAGGTCGTGAAATACGTCGCCCGGGGTTTTACATACAGTCAGATCGCCACTCGACTGGGAATCAGCGTACATACCGTCAATACTTATATTCGGCGCGTGCGTCAGAAATGCGAAGTGGAAACACACGCGGATATCGTCCGCCTCGGAATTTCCTTGACGAATGACCTGGGCGGCTCGGGTGCCGCCGCCGCGTGACGTGCGACCGGGCGGACGGAACGGGGAGGGGTGGGGCGCGCATGTCCGAGAGTGAGGGGTCCCGGAGGGTCGCGGGGCTGGCCGAAGCCGTGCGCCGGCACGCGGAGTCGGCCCCCGACACGCTCGCGGTGACGTATCCGGCGGAGGGGACGGCGCTCACCTACCGCGAGCTGGACGGGCGGGCCGCCCGGCTCGCCGGTCATCTCGTATCGGCGGGCGTACGGCCCGGGGACCATGTGGTGCTCTCCCTGCCGCCCGGCGCCGATCTGGTGGTGGCCTTCCTGGCGGTCGTACGCGCGGGCGCCGCGTATGTGCCGCTGGACCCCGGCCACCCCGCCGAGCGGCGGCGGCTGATCGCCCGTGACTGCGCGGCGCGGGCCGTCGTCACGCTGTCGCGGTTCGCCGACGCCCACGAGGGGACGGGCCCGACCGTGCTCGCCCTCGACGCCGACGCCGGACGGATCGCGGGGAGGGACGGCGCGTTCGCCCCGGTGGCCGTGGGCCCCGAGGCGACCGCCTATGTGTGCTACACGTCCGGGACCACCGGCACGCCCAAGGGCGTGGTCGTCCCGCACCGCGCCGTCCTCGACCTGGTGAACTCCACGGACTACGTGCGGCTGGCGGCGGACGACAGGGTCGCGCAGGCGGCGAACCCCGCCTTCGACGCCATCACGTTCGAGATCTGGGCCACGCTGTGGGCCGGGGCCACCGTCGTCGGGCTGGAGAAGGACGTCGTCCTGGACCCGATCGCCTTCGAGGCGGCGGTCCGCGACCACGGGGTGACCGTCCTCTTCCTGACCACCGCGCTCTTCCAACAGATCGCGAACGAACGGCCCGCGGCCTTCGCCCCGCTGCGCACCCTTCTCTTCGGCGGCGAGGTGTGCGACCCCCGTACCGTACGGCGCGTACGGGACGCCTCTCCCCCGGCCCGGCTGCTGAACGTCTACGGACCGACGGAGGCCACCACCTTCGCCACCTGGCACGAGATCGGCGAGCACGACGACCTCACCCGGCCCGTTCCCATCGGCACGGGGATCGGCGCGACCGTCACCCGTGTCCTGGACGGCCACGGCTCCCCGGTGGAGCCGGGCGCCACCGGGGAGCTGTACCTCGGCGGCCCCTGCCTCGCCGTGGGCTATCTGGGCCGGGACGCGCTGACCGGGGAGCGCTTCGTGCCCGACCCGACCGCCCCCGCCGGGGCCCCGGGCCGGAGCGACGGCGGCGCGGACGGTGACGGCAGGCTCTACCGCACCGGCGACCGGGTCACGGTGCGCGAGGACGGCGCCCTCGTCTTCCAGGACCGCGTCGACCACCAGGTGAAGCTGCGCGGCTTCCGCATCGAACCGGGCGAGATCGAGGCGGTGCTCGTCGGGCATCCGAGCGTCGCGCAGGCCACCGTGATCCCGCGCCGCACCCCGGCCGGAGACAAGAGCCTGGCCGCGTACGTCGTGCCCGCCACGTCCGGGAGCGCGGACGCCGACGCGCTGACCGCCGAGTGGCACGAGATCTACGAGACGCTCTACAGCGAGCCGGACACGGCGGGCTTCGGGGAGAACTTCGTCGGCTGGAACAGCAGTTACGACCACGCGCCCATCCCCCGCCAGGAGATGCGCGAGTGGCGGGACGCCACCGTGGCACGCATCCGCGAGCTGGACACCCGACGCGTTCTGGAGATCGGTGCGGGCACCGGGCTGCTCCTGGCGCATCTGGCGCCCGGCGCCGACGAGTACTGGGCCACCGACTTCTCGGGGACCGTACTCGAAGCGCTCCGGCTCCAGTTGCGCGAGAGGCCCGAGCTGCGGGACAAGGTGACCCTGCGCCGCCAGGCCGCCGACGTCACCTCGGGGCTGCCGCGCGGCCACTTCACGGCCGTCGTGCTCAACTCGGTCGTCCAGTACTTCCCGGACGCCGGCTATCTGCGCGCCGTGATCGAGGGCGTCCTGCCGCTGCTGGCCCCCGGCGGCTGCGTCTTCCTCGGCGACCTGCGCAACGCCGCACTCCAGCGCCCGTTGCAGACCGGGGTGACCCTGGCCCCCGGCGACCCGGCGCGGGAGGCCGGAGCCGTACGCCGGGAGATCCACGAACGCGTCACGGTGGAGACCGAACTCCTCCTCGACCCCGGCTTCTTCGACGTCCTGGCGCGCGACCTGCCCGCCATCCGCTCCACCGACGTCCGCGTCAAGCGCGGCCACGGCCACAACGAGCTGACGCGCTACCGGTTCGACGCGGTGCTGGGCACCGCCGCACCCGCCGCCGACCTGCGGGAGACACCCCGCGCCGGCTGGGGCGAAGCCATCGCCGACGCGGAGGACCTGGCCCGCCATCTGAAGGAGCACCGGCCGGCCAGGCTCCGTGTCACCGGCGTGCCCGACGCGCGCACCGCGGGGGAACGGGCGGCCCTGGCCGCGCTCGACGGGGGCGCGGAAGTGGCCGAGGCCCTGGCCGCCCTGGCAGCGCCGCCCGCCGGCGGTACGGGAGGCCCCGGGGACCCGGAGGAGCTGTGCGCGCTGGCCGAACGCGCGGGCTACCGGGCCCTGGTCACCTGGTCGGGCGCGCGGGCCGCCGAAGGATCGCTGGACGTGGTGCTGCTCGACCCCCGGCATCTTCCGCCGGGCCGGCTGACCTCCGTGTTCCTCACACCGGAGGACGACGCCCGCGCGCCGGGCGACTGCGCCAACACGCCGGCCGCCTTCGACCGTACCGTCGACCCCGCGCTCGTACTCCGCAGATATCTGCGGGAACACCTCCCCGACTACATGGTCCCCGCCACCATCACGACGCTGGGCGCCATGCCGCTCACCACCAACGGCAAGGTGGACCGCGCCGCGCTGCCCGAGCCCGTACGCGGTGGGTCCGCCCCCGGACTGCCGCCCGCCACCCCGCTCGAAGAGATCCTGTGCGACCTCTTCGCCGACACCCTCGGCATGCCCAGGCGCGACCTCCACGCCGACTCCGACTTCTTCCTGTCCGGCGGGCACTCCCTCGCGGGCGCACGGCTCCTCTCCCGGCTGCGCACCACCCTGGGGGCCGACCCCGGCGGGCGGGCACTGTACGAGGCGCCGACACCGGCCGCGCTCGCCGCGCTCCTCGGCGAGGAGACCGCCCGCGCGGAGCCGACGGCGTCGGCCTCCGTACCGCCCCCGCCGGGCGCGGACGTCCCCCGGGTGCTGCCGCTGCGGCTGACGGGCCCCCTGGACACCGAGGCCCTGCGTACCGCGCTGCGGGACGTGGCACGGCGCCACCCGATGCTCCGCACCACGTTCACCGCCGCCGGCGGGCGGACGACCGGCGCGCCCGACGCGGTCCGTGCCGAACTGCCGGTTCTCCGCACGCCGTCCGGGAGCGCCGCCGCCGATCCGGTGCGCGCGACGGACGGCCCGCTCCCCGATCCGTACGGCACCACCCCGCCATGGCGGGCCGAGCTGCACCACAGGGGTCCCGACGACCATCTGCTGCTGGTCCGGCTGCACCCGTGGCTCGCCGACGCCTACGCGCTCGCGCCGCTCGGCGCCGATCTGCTGGAGGCGTACCGCTCCCGGGTGAACGAACACGCCCCGCGCTGGGCGCCGTTGCCCCCGCCCGGCCCGGTCCCCGAGGACCGCGGCACGGCACCGGACGCGGTACGGCCCACTCCCGTACCCACGTCCGTGCCCACGTCCGTGCCCACGTCCGTGCCCGCTGTCCTGTCCGTGCCCGCTCCCCTGTCCGCCCCCGGCGCCGCCGCCGGACGACCGGCGGACGGCGGCGTCCCGGGGCACGGGGTCCACCGCGCCCGTCTCCGGGCCGATCTGCACGCCCGGCTCATCGCGTACGCCGCGGAGCACGACACCACCCTGTCCGCACTGCTGCACGCGGCGCTGGCAGCGCTCCTCGCCCGGCAGGGCGCCGAGGGCCCGGTCGTCACCACGGCACCCGTGGCCCGCCCCGGCGGCCCGGCCACCCGGGGGAGCGTGGCCCCGCTGACCGGCGCCCGCGCCCTGCGGGTCGACACCTCGGGCGATCCGTCGTTCGGCGTACTCGTCCGGCGGGCGCACGAGGCGGTGGTCCTGGCGTGCCTGCGGCCGGGCGCGGAGCCGGCCCTGCCGGGCGGTGTCGCCCTCGCCCTGTGGCGCCCGGCCCTTCCGTCCGCCGAGGTCGCGGGGGTGGAGGCGGCGGCCGAGCCGGCGCCCGCTCCGTACGACGGGGCCGATCTGAGCCTGGTGCTGACGGAGGAGCAGAGCCACACCGGCGCCTGCGAGGGCATCGGCGTGGCGGCGTTCTTCCGGGGCGAGGCGGTGACCGGGGAGACCGCCGCCGGTCTGGTCGAGGCGTGGACCACGCTGCTCGACTCGGCCATGGACGACCCCGCACGGCCCGTCGGCCGCCTCGACCTGATCGCCCCCGCGGCCCTGGAGCGGGCGCAGAGGCAGTGGAACGGCGACGAACAGCCCCTGGAGCCGGGCACGGCGGCACGGCTGCTGGAGGCGGCGATCCGCGAGGCCCCCGGCGCCCCGGCGCTGGAGCACAGCGACGGAGCGGGGCCGGCCGGGGCCGTGGTCACCTACGAGGAACTGGCGTGCCGCGCCGAGGCCGTCGACGCCGCGCGGGGCCCGGCGGGGCCTGCGCCGCTGTTCGCGGCCCGGGTCGACCAGGTGGCCGCCCTGGTGGCCGCCGCCCTGGCCGGATCCGGCCGGGGGCTCGTCCTCCACGGCGAGGCGGGGGCGGTCGCGGGCGGCTGCCGGATCGGCGCCGGGCGGGTGGACGCCGCGGCGGCGTACCGCCGGCAGACCCTGCCGGGCGCCCGCGCCGCCTGGCTGGCCGAGGGCACGTACGGCGGCAGCGCGGGGGCGGTGGACCTCCTCGCGGCGCTCGCCGCGGGCAACACCGTGCTCGTTCCCCCGCCGGACGCGCTCGGGGACCCGCGGGCGCTCGCCGCCTGGCTGGCGGAGAGCGGGGCGCGGGACGTGATGGCCGGGCAGGAGACCGCGCTGCGGCTGTGCCGGGCGATCGGCGCGCGCGGCGATCGCCCCGAGGCGCTGCGCTCCCTCACCGTGACCGGCGACGCCTACGACCCGGATCCCGCCCTGGTCCGTACCGCCCGGGACCTCGGTCTGTGCCTCGTCCACCGCGGCGGACCGGAGGAGGCGCGCCTGGTCCGCGTCCACGGCACGGACGGCGGGGTGTCGGTCGCGCCGAACCACCATGTGTACGTACTGGACGCGGCGCTGCGTCCGGTGCCGCCCGGCTCCACCGGCGCGCTCTGTGTCGCGGGCGCGGGCGTGGCCGACGGCTACCCCGGTCTGCCGGGGGACACCGCGGAGCGGTTCCTCCCCGACCCCTACCGGCGGCCGGGCGCCCGGATGTGGCGCGCGGCCCGCGCCGCCCGGCGGTGCGCGGACGGCCGGGTGGAGGTGCTGGCCGGTCCCTGGCCCGAGGACCCGTACGAGGACGAGTACGCCACCTTCCGGGTGGTCGAGAGCGCGACGGGGCGGCACGCGGTGTGGCCCAGCGGCCTGTCCGTCCCCGCCGGCTGGCGTGAGGTGCACGCCGAGGACCTGCGCGAACTGTGCCGGGAGTACGTCGTCGAGCACGCCGCCGGCCGCGCCTGACCATCCCTGTCGCCGCCGGGCGGGACGCCTGTCGGCGCACGCCGGCTCCTTCCGAGGCCCTTCAGGAATCGAGGCATCCCATGAGTTCTGCCGAGGCGGTCTTCCTGCCCTGCACGTCGCTGGACGAGTACGGGGCCGCGGTGGCGCGGTTCGCGGACTCCGACGCGGTCCCCGTGCCGGTGTGGACCGGGGCGCGGGACGATCTGCTGGACGGGGTCGCGCTCGCCGAGGACGTCTACCCCGGTCGCGGCACCATCCGGCCGTGCGCCACCGGTGTCGTCCTCGGCGACGCGCTTCCGGAGCCCGTGCTGCGCGCCGCCCGGCCCCTCGCACGGAACTGGGTGACCGGGGTGGACGACCTGCCCGGGTCGGGCTCGGTGCTGGTCGTCGGCGCGTACCCGGAGCTGACCGCCGCGCGGCTGCGGCCCCTTGTCGACGCCACCCACCGCTCGGCGCGGAACCTGTTCCTGCTCACGGGACGTGACGCGCACAGTGTGAGCTGGATGATCGCCAAGCAGTACGCCGCGCCGGACCCCCGGGGGCCGGTCGGGATGTTCTCCGCGCTGGACCCGGCCTCCCCCGTACCCGGCGTGGAGTGGTTCGGGGCCGACGACATGCGCCACCGGGACATCCAGGGACTCGCCCTGAACCGGGTGTGGCGCCGTCTGCTCTTCCACGGCAACGGCACCGAGGACCAGTTGCATCTGGGCCAGTTCACGGTGTGCGGTCTCAGTCCCGCCGGGGACCGGGCGCCGGGGCGGCCGGGCCCGAAGTGCGCCTTCGGGCTCGGATGCGTCAAGCCGGAGGACAAGCTGGTGCCGGCGCGGGCGGTGCGGGCGGCCGAACTCGTCCTCGCCAACTGCTTCAGCGGCCCGCTCGCCGACCACGGGGCGTACGACCCGAAGTACCTCGGTCTGCTGGCGGCCGTGGACGGGCCGGCCAGGACCGTCGTGGCCACCCTCTTCGCGTGCGACGCGCAGCGCCCGGAGATCCTCGCCTGGCTGGACGCCCCTGACCGGGGCAGTTCCGCGCGGGCCCTCAACGAACGGCTCGCCGACATCAACCCCTACCCCGCCTTCGTGCAGGTGGGGCTCCAGGTACCCGCCGCCGACGAGCCCGCCGTGCCCGGCGACGACGGGCGGGGCCGCGAGGCCGCCGGGGCGTATCTGCGCGAGGTGGGGGGACGGCTGGCGGGTCTGCTGGACAGCGGGCTGACACCGCAGGACCATCCGCTGCGCCCTCGGCTGCGCCCCCTCGCGGACACCGTGCTGCGCGACACGGTGCGTACGGTCACCGGTTCCGCCCCGGAGCGGCGCGCGGCGCTCGCGGCGGTCGTGAAGGAGGTGACCTCGCTCGACCTGGCGCTGGCGCAGCGGTTCGCCAAGCACCGGGACGACCCGGTGTTCGACTTCTCCACGTACTTCGGCGAACGCAGCGTCGCCGGGGAGCGGACCGCGCTCGACGCGGCGTGCGCGTGCGGCGGCCCGCTGGACGGCTATCCGCACCGGGGCGTGGTGCCCCAGGTGACGGACACGGTGCGCGGCGTCTGCGCGCGGTGCGGCGACGTGTACAACGCGCTCGTCGGGGCGCCGCTGCTGCGTGTCGACACCCCGCTCGGGGGCGCGCCGGGGACGAGCGTCACGGTGCGGGTCGAGGCCGTGGGGCGGCGTGCGGGGACGGTGAACCTGGGCATCGTGCCGTCGCCGACCATCCGCGTACAGGTACGGCCCTCACTGCGGCGGGTGGAGGTGGCGGCGGGGCAGCCGGCGCGGGCGGAGTTCACCGTCGGGATCGAACCGGACGCCGTACCGCAGTTGTACTGTCTGCTGCCCTTCGCGGTGCAGGACCTGGGAATCGCGGTGAGCCGCGTCTACTTCACCGTCGCACCGGACGAGCGGGAGTGAGAGTCGGCGCTCGGCCGGTGCCCGGGGCCTTTTCTCGATGCTCCCGAATGCGCCGGCGGTGTCAAGTCCCGTTTTTCCGCGACTCAACAGCCCGTCACCGTCATTGAAATCCTGCGAAGGCACGAGAGACCTCCGAGCAGAGAGGCAGGCTTTCCGTTGCTGACCGAGGAACAGATCGAGCGGTACGAGGAGGACGGATATCTTCTGCTGCCCCGGTATCTGAGCCACGCCGAACTCGACGTACTGCGCGGGGAACTCCCCGTCGTTTTCGGCGAGGAGTCGCCCCGGCGGGTTCTGGAGGAGGGCAGTGGCGCCGTGCGCGGGGTGCACGGGGTGCACGAGACCAGCTCGGTCTTCCGTACGCTGGTGCGGCTTCCCCGACTGGTCGGTCCCGCGCGTCAGTTGCTGGGAAGCGACGTCCATGTCTTCCAGTTCAAAATCAACGCGAAACTCGCTCTCGTGGGTGAGGTGTGGGAATGGCACCAGGATTACCGGTTCTGGCGCGACGAGGACGGAATGGAGACCGACCGGGCGCTCAGCGTGGCGGTGCTGATGGACGACGTGGACGAGTTCAACGGGCCTTTGATGTTCGTCCCCGGGTCGCACCGGGACGGGCTGTGCGCCGTCGACACGCATGACGCGGACTGGACCCGGACCCTCACGTCGAAGCTGAAGCACTCCCTGCGTGTGGAGGCGCTGGCGACCGCCGCCAAACAGCGGGGCATCGTGGCGCCCAAGGCCCCGGCGGGGTCCGTACTGCTCTTCCACAGCAACATCCTGCACGGCTCCGGGCCCAACATGTCCCCGGACAACAGGACCATGGTGCTGATCAGTTACAACAGCGTGGAGAATCCGCTGCGCGATGTGCCCGACCCGCGACCGGAGTTCCTCGCGAGCCGCACCCCCGACCCCGTGGTCACCGTCGGCGACGACGCGCTCGCCGCCGGATTCCCGCACGGAGGGAGGGGGCGCCGCCATGGGTGTGGACAGTCGTGAGGAGCGGATCGCCGCGCTGCTCGCCCAGCGGGGGCTCTCCCGGCCGGACGGGGACGGGCCGGCGCCGCGCGGCGGGCGGAGCCGTGGCCCCCTCTCCCGGGGGCAGCGGCGGATGTGGCTGGCGCAGACGATGCGGCCGGAGAGCGCCGCGTACAACGTCGCGTCGGCATGGCGGATCGAGGGCGATCTGGACGAGGCGGCCCTCGTACGCGCCCTGGAGCGGCTGGGTCTGCGCCACTCCGCGCTGCGGACCGTCTTCCGCACCGCGGGAGAGACGCTGGAGCAGGTCGTGCTCGACGCCCCGCCCGAGGTGGAGATCGTGGTGTCCGGCGCCGTGGACCAGGACGACGAATCCGCTCTCGCGGCGGCGCTGGCGGAGCGGGCCGGTACCCCGTTCGACCTGGCGCAGGCGCCGCCGGTGCGGCTGACGCTCCACCGGCACCCCGGGCGCCGCTGGACGCTCGGTGTGGTGCTGCACCACATCCTCGTCGACGACTGGTCGCTGGGGATCCTCCAGACCGATCTGGCCGCGCTCTACCGGTCCGAGCTGCGCGGCGACGCGGTGGAGGCCGTCGGGGGCCCTTCGTATCTGGACTGGGCGGAGCGGGAGCAGGGGCGTCGCGAGCTGACGAATCATCAGGTGCGGTACTGGGCCGAGCGGTTGCGGGACGCGCCCCGGCGGATGGATCTGCCCGTCTCCGGTCCGCCCGGGGACGCCACCGCGGCCCATGTCCCCGTCCCCGCCCGCCCCGCCGCGCTCGGCGCGCTGCTGGACCTCGGGCGCGCGGAGGGCTGCTCCCCCTTCACCGTGCTGCTCACGGTGTGGGCCGCGCTGCTGCACCGGGTCACCGGTGAGGGGGACATGGTGGTGGGGACGCCCGCCACACTGCGCGACGGGCCCGAGACCCACGGGATGGTCGGCTTCTTCCTCAACACGTTCGCGCTGCGGCTCGCGGTACCGGCCCGCGCCTCCTTCCGGCGGATGCTGGCCCACACCTCCGACGCCCTCGCGCAGGCGCACGCCCACGGCGCCGCCCCCTACGACGCGGTCGTCGAGGCCGTGGACCCGCCCCGGCAGGACGTGCGCCACCCGCTGTTCCAGGTGTGGTTCGCCGCCGAGGGCGAGGGCGTCGACCCCCTGAAGCTGGACGGCGCCATGTGCCGGGAGATCCCGGCCGGGGGCGGCGACGCCAAGTTCGACCTGGCGCTGTTCGCGACCGGTGGCGGGGACGCCACCCGGCTGACCCTGGAGTACGACCCGTCGATGTTCGACCGGGACACGATGGAGCGGACGGCGGCCCGGCTGGGCCGGCTCGCCGACGCCCTCGCCGCCTCCCCCGACACCCCGCTCGCCGATCACGACCTGCTCGACCCCGCCGAACGCGACCTCCTGCTCCGTGGCTGGAACACCACCGGGGACGCGGCCTCCCCCGTACCGCTCGCGCACCGGTGGTTCGAGCGCCGGGCGGCGGCCGAGCCCGGCCGGGCCGCGCTGGAGCAGGACGGTCGGCAGGTGACGTACGGCGAACTCGACGGGCTGGCCGAGGCGGTGGCCGGCGCGCTGCGCGCGGCGTCGGTGCGGCCGGGCGACTTCGTGGCCGTGGCGGTACGCCGCTCCCCCGCCATGGTCGCCGCGGTCCTGGGGGTGCTGAAGGCGGGCGCCGCGTACGTGCCCCTCGATCTCGACCATCCGGCGGAACGCCTCGCCATGATCCTGGAGGACACGGCCGCGCCCGTGGTGCTCGTCGACGCGCACACCCGCGCCGCGCTGCCGCCGTCCGCGGCGCGCCTCCTCGATGTCACCGCCGTCACCGAGGTCACCGGGCGGGCACCCGCCGTCCCCGTCCCCCCTCCCCTGATCCCACCGGAGGCGGTGGCGTACGTGACGTACACCTCCGGCTCCACCGGCCGTCCCAAGGGCATCTGCATGCCGCACCGGGCGGTCGGCAACCTCGTGGGCTGGCAGCTCGAACGCTACGCCCCGGTGCCGGCGGGGCAGCGCACCCTCCAGTTCGCCTCGCTGAGCTTCGACGTCTCCTTCCAGGAGATCTTCTCCACCTTCGCGGCCGGCGGGACGCTCGTCCTCATCTCGGAGGACCAGCGGCGCGACGTCCACGCCCTGGCGGACCTGCTCACCGCGCTCCGTGTGGAGCGGCTCTTCATCCCCGCGGCGGCCCTCCAGCAGATGGCCGAGGGGCACCGGGCGGGCGGTGGACTCCCCCGGACGCTGCGGACGGTGATCTCCGGGTCGGAACAGCTCGTCGTGACGGACGATCTGCGCCATCTGTTCTCCGCGTTGCCGGACGGCCGGCTGCACAACGAGTACGGCCCCTCGGAGACCCATGTCACCACGGCCCACGCCCTCAGCGGCGATCCGGCCGACTGGCCGGCCTGGGCGCCGATCGGACGGCCCGTCACCGCGTCCCGTCTCTATCTGCTGGACCCGTGGGGACGTCCGGTGCCCGTCGGTGTCACCGGTGAGCTGTACGTCGGCGGCGCCGGTCCTGCCCACGGCTACCTCGGTATGGCCGCCGCCACCGCCGCCGCGTTCGTGCCCGACCCGTTCTCCGGCGAGCCGGGAGCCCGGCTGTACCGGACCGGCGACCAGGCGCGGTACCGGCCTGACGGCACCCTCGTCTTCCTCGGCCGCGCCGACGACCAGGTGAAGATCAGCGGCTACCGGGTGGAGCTCGGCGAGGTGCGGACGGTGCTGGAGGAACATCCGGAGGTGGGTACCGCCTTCGTCCGGGTGTGGGGCGAGCGCTCCGCCGACCGGCGGCTGGTGGCGTACGCGACCCCCTCGCCGGGGGCGGACCCGGACGAGGAGGGGCTGCGGGCGTATCTGCGGGCCCGGCTGCCCGCGTACATGGTGCCCGCCGCGTACGTCCTGCTGGAGACGTTCCCCCTGACGGTCAACGGCAAGGTCGACCGGCGGAGGCTGCCGGAGCCGCGCTTCGGCTCCGCCCGGCGGGGCGGCGGGGAGCGTGTCGAGCCGCGCGGCGGGCGGGAACGGCGCGTGGCCCGCCGGTTCGCGGCCGTGCTCGGCACGGACACGGTGGGGCGGGACGAGGACTTCTTCCGGCTGGGCGGCAGCTCTCTGCTGGTGGCGCGGCTGCTGACGAACATCCGGGAGGAGTTCGCGGTCTCCGTGCCCTTCACAGGCTTCTTCGGCGACCCCACGGTCGCGGGCCTCGCCGGGCTCGTGGCACGGGCCGAGGCCGAGGAGGGGACCGCGCGGGACGAGGCCGGACCGACCGGCGCCGCGGACGACGGCGCGGGTCTCGCACGGCTGGACATGCTGCTCGACGAACTGCTGGGCCCCGCCGGTGATCCCGGCGCGGAACGGCGCGACTGAGGAGGAACGGCTCCATGGAGAACACGGACACCGACGAGGGCGTGGAGAACGCCTGGTTCGTGGTGGTCAACGACGAGGACCAGTACTCGGTCTGGGCGGCCGGCCGCCCCGTTCCCGACGGCTGGCGGACCGTGGGCGAGGCGAGGGACCGGGCCGCCTGCCTGGCCCACATCGAGGAGCACTGGACCGACATGCGCCCGAAGTCGGTACGCGGCGCCCTGGCGAGCGGAGGACACCATGGCTGAGACCGCGGACCTGCCCGAGCGGGAGGGCGTGCGCGCACCGGGGGCCCCCGGTATCGAGCTGACCCTGACGGAGGCGGAGCGGGGGGTGCTGGAGGACGTCACGTCCCGGCTGGCCCGCGAGCTGCCCGCGTCGGCGCCGTACGACCTGTGCCGCGAGGCCCCGGTGACCGCCCACGAGCTGCCGCTGCGGCTCCGCCGGGCCCTGGGGGAACTGCGGCAGGACGGCCCGGCGGCCTACGCCCTCGTCCACGGTCTCGCGGTGGACGACGAGGCCGTCGGCACCACGCCCCCGTCGTGGGGGGACGGACCGGCGCGGGACCGCACCCGCCGCCAGGAGATCCAGGCGGTGCTGATCGGTTCCCTGCTCGGCGAGGTCTTCGGCTGGCGGAGCCAGCAGGACGGCGCGGTGGTGCACGACGTACTGCCGATGCGGGAGTACGAGAACACCCAGATCAACTTCGCCAGCCAGGAGCCGATCTGGTGGCACACGGAGGACGCCTTCCACCCGTTCCGGCCCGACTACGTCGGCCTGCTCTGCCTGCGCAACCCGACGGGCGCCGCCACGACGGTGAGCTGCGCGGCCGACTGGGATCTGGGCGACCCGGCCTTCGACGTGCTCTTCGAGCCGAGGTTCCGCCAGCTCCCCGACCACTCGCACGGCGTGACGGGGGACGGGGCGGAGCGCCGCCCGGTGCTCTTCGGGCCGCGCGAGCGCCCGTACGCGTGTGTGGACCCGTACTTCCTGGAGCCCCCGGGGGACGACCGGCTGGCCGGGGTGCTGCGCCGGTTCTACGACACCGTGGAGGCGTCCCTGCGCCAGGTGGCGCTGGCGCCGGGCGACATGCTGCTGGTCGACAACCGCAGCGCCGTGCACGGCCGCAGGCCGTTCGCCGCCCGGTACGACGGCAAGGACCGCTGGCTGAAGCGCATCAGCGTCAGCAGGGACCTGGGCCGCTGCTGGTCCGCCTGGAGCAAGGACACCCGGCACGTGCTCGTCGGCGACCGGTGACGGACACCGGACGGCCGCTGTCGGCGGAGGGCGCCCGCCCGTCCGCCGACGGCCCCTTCGAGCGCCTCTCGCTCCTCCCGCCGGAGCGCCGCAGCGCGTTCCTCGCCCGGGTCCGCGGCGACGCGCGGCTCGGTGACGAGGTCCTGCTGACCGCGGCGCAGCGGCGCATGTGGTTCATGGAGCAGTTGGCGCCCGGCAGGCCCGTCTACACCATCGCGTTGGCGTACCGCTTCCGCGGTCCGGTGGACACCGCCGCGCTGCGCCGGGCGCTGCCCGCGCTGGTGGAGCGGCACGAGATGCTGCGGATGCGGTACACGGAGATCGACGGGGTGCCGGTCCAGTCGCCCTCGGGGGAGCCGCTCCGGTGTCCCGTGACCGACCTGCGCGGGTCGGGGTCGCCGGAGGAGGCGGCCGAGGAGGTACGGCGGCGGGTCGGGGCGGCGGCCGACGCGCCCTTCCGTCTCGACGGGGGGCCGCTCGTGCGCGCCGGGATCCTGCTCACGCGGGAGGCCACGGTGCTGACGCTGACACTGCATCACAGCATCGCGGACGGCTGGTCGCTGGAGATCCTCCTCACCGAGCTGGCGGTGCTGTACGACGCCGAGGCGGCCGGGCGGCGGGCGGCGCTGCCGGCGCCCCCGTACCGTTACGCGCGGCACGCCGCCTGGCAGCGCGCGTGGCTGGAGGGTCCGGAGGCGGCGCGGCAGCTCGCGTACTGGCGGCGGCAGTTGGCGGACGCGCCCGAGCTCCTCGCGCTGCCCGCCGATCCCGTGGACGTCCCGGGCGCGGCGGGCGGGACCGTCGGGGCCGCCGCGGAGCTGTCGGCGGGGACCGCCGCGCGGCTGCGGGAGCGCGGGCACGGCGAGGGCGCCACGCTCTTCATGGTGCTGCTGGCCGCCTACTCCCTGACGCTGCACCGGTTCACGGGGCAGGAGGACGTGCTGATCGGGTCGCCGGTGTCGGGCCGTCACCGTCAGGAGGGCGAGGGAACGGTCGGGCTGTTCGTGAACACCGTCGTGCTGCGCGGGGTACGGGCCGGGGCGGCGACCTTCGCCGGGCTGCTGGCCCGCACGCGGCAGACCGCGCTGGACGCGTACGCCCACCAGGATGTGCCCTTCGACGTCCTGGTGGACGCGACGGGGGCGCGGCGGGTGCCCGGACGCAATCCGCTCTTCCAGGCGTTCCTCTCCGTGGAAGGCTTCACGGAGCACCCGGTGGTCCTGGGCGGTGTGCCGGGCGAGGAGATCACACCGCCCGGCAGCGGGTCCCGCTTCGACGTGGACCTGTGGGTGAGCGAGCGGCGGGACGGCGCTCTGGCCCTGCGGCTGAGCCTCGCCGAGGAGCGCTTCGAGGAGGCGACGGCGCGGCGTGTGCTGGACCATGTCGTCGCCGTCCTCGCCGCGGTCGCCGAGCGCGGCACCGCGCTCGGTCTGTCCGGGCTGGGGACGGCGGGCCGCCCCGCGGCCCTGCGGGGTGCGGCCCTGGCGGAACGGCGCGGGGCCACCGTGTGCGATCTGGTGACGCGGCAGGCGGAACGCACACCGGACGCCCTCGCCCTGGTGGCCGGCGCGGAGCGGCTGACGTACGGGCGGCTGTACGAGGAGGCCCGTGCGCTGGGCGACCGGCTCGTGGCGCTCGGGGTCGGCGCGGGCGACCGGGTGGGGGTCCATCTGGAGCGGACCGCGCGGCTGCCCGTCGCCGTCCTGGGTGTCCTCCTGGCCGGGGCGGCCTACGTACCGCTCGACACCGCGCTGCCCGCCGAGCGGCTGATCTGGGTCCTGGGAGACTGCGGGGTGCGTCTCGTGGTCACGGGCTCGGATACGGGGCAGGACGCCTTCCGGACGGCCGGGGTGCGCGCCGTGCGGGCCGACGGGAGCGGGGCGCACGGAGCGGTGGCCCCGGGGCGGGAGCCCGCGCGGCCCGGCCCCGGGGACCTCGCCTATGTCCTCCACACCTCGGGTTCGACCGGCCGCCCCAAGGGCGTGGCGGTGGAGCACCGCAGTGTTGTCGCGCTGGTGGAGTGGGCCCTGCGGACGTACACCGCAGAGGAGTTGGCGGGGGTGCTGGCCGCCACGCCGCTCTCGTTCGACATCTCCGTCTTCGAGCTGTTCGTGCCACTGGCGGGGGGCGGCACCGTGATCCTCGCCGAGAGCCTGGGCGGGCTGTCCACGCCGCCGGACGGCGCCCCGCCGGTCACTCTCGTCAATACGGTCCCCAGCCTTCTCCAGGACCATCTGCTGGAGCACTCCCTGCCCGGATCCGTGCGTACGGTGAACCTCGCGGGGGAGCCGCTGCCCGCCTCGCTCGCGAAGGCGGTGCACGCGCGGGGGCCGGTGCGGCGCGTCGTCAACCTCTACGGGCCGAGCGAGGACACCGTCTACTCCACCTGGAGCGAGGTGGAGCCGGGGACGGACCGGCCAGCGATCGGCAGACCGGTGGACGGCTGCCGCGCCTATGTGCTCGACGAGCACGGCGGTCCGCTGCCCGAGGGCGCGGTGGGCGAGCTGTATCTCGCCGGGGCGGGTCTGGCGCGCGGCTATCTCGACCGGCCCTCGCTCACCGCCGCGCGGTTCGTGCCCGACCCGTTCACCTCGCTCCCCGGCGGCCGGATGTACCGCACCGGGGATCTCGTACGGCTGCGTACGGACGGGGAGTTGGAGCATCTGGGCCGCGTGGACCACCAGATCAAACTGCACGGCCTGCGGATCGAGCCCGGCGAGATCGAACACGCCCTGCTGCGTTCGCCCGGGGTGCGCGGCGCGGCCGTCGTCGCACACGGGAAGGGCTTGGAGGCCCGGCTCGTGGCGTATGTGGCCGGTCCGGACACGCTCGCCCCCCGTGCGCTGGCCACCGCGCTGCGCGCACGGCTCCCCGCGCATCTGGTGCCGTCGCAGTACGTGGTGCTGCCCGCGCTTCCGCTGACCTCCAGCGGGAAGACCGACCGGCGGGCGCTGCCCGACCCCGGGACGCCGGCCGGCCGTCCGGACTCGCCGCCGCCGCGCACGCCGGAGCAGCGGCTGGTCGCGGATGTCTGGGGCGAGGTGCTCGGGCGCGACGGGCTGCGCCTGGCGGACGACTTCTTCGTGCTGGGCGGCAACTCCCTGACGGCGCTGCGCGCGGTGGGCCGGCTGAACAGGGAGACCGGTGCGCGGCTGGCCCCGGCCTCCCTGTTCGAGGCGCCGACCGTGGAGCTGTACGCCGGGCTGCTGGCGACGCCCGGCGCGCGCGGTGCGGCGGGCGTGGCGGGTGCGGCGCGGGTGACCGTCCTGCGGGAGGGCTCGGGCCGGGCACCCGTGGTCTGTCTGCCGCCGGTGGGCGGTGACCTCCTGGGGTACGCCGGGTTCGCCACGGCGCTCGGCGCCGGGTTCCCGGTCCTCGGGACCGTCGCTCCCGGACTGGATCCCGGACCCGGCCCGCGCCCGCTGGACTCCGTACCCGAGTTGGCCGCCCACTGTCTGGCGTCGCTGCGCCGGGAGGGCATCGACCGGCCGGCGGCGCTGGTGGGGTGGTCGATGGGCGGGGTGGTCGCGGTGGAGATGGCGTACCGGCTGCGGGTGGCGGGCGGGGCGCCGCCGCCGGTGGTGCTCATCGACAGCACCGTGCCGGGACCCGAGTTCGACGTCGCCGACCCGCTCGCCGAGTTCGGCGCCCATCTGGCCGCGGGGGCGGGGCTGACCGAGCACGTCCACGACGGCAAGTGGTCGGACGCGGCCGCGCTGCTGAGGTGGGCGCGCCTCCACGGTGTGCTGGGCGAGGAGACGGAGCTGGACCGGCTGCGGGCGCGGCTGGAGGTCTTCCGGGCCCATCTGGCGGCGCTGTCCCGGCACCGTGTCACACCGCATCCGGGGCCGGCGCTCTATCTGGCGTGCCGTGCCGAGCGTGCCGGGGAGCGCTGGGCGCCGTGGCGGGCGCTGCTCGGCGAGGGCCTGACGGTCCGGGAGGTGCCCGGCGACCATCACAGCGTCATGCGCCGGCCCCATGTGGGGTCGGCCGCCCGGGAGACACGGGCCTGGCTGGCCTCGCTGCCCGGAGGGGAGAACGAGCGGGAGAAGGAGATCCCCGGCTGACACCGCCCTCGTCCGCCCGCCCCGCGGGCCCGGGTCCCGGGGCGGCGGCGGTGGCTACGGCGGCGGTGGCGTGCCACCGACCGGCTGTC
>NZ_JBHZDA010000067.1:0-38377 GCF_042755665.1 Streptomyces sp. NPDC059142 | reverse complement strand
GTCCAGGACAGGCAGCCCCCTCACGCGTATCCGCCCACCGCTCAGGCGCCGAGCAGCTTCCTCACCCGGTCCGCCCCGACCGCCAGCAGCAGCGTGGGCAGCCGCGGCCCGGTCTCCCGGCTCACCAGCAGCCGGTACAGCAGCGCGAAGAACGACCGCTGGGCGATCTTCAGCTCGGGCGTGGGCTTGGCGTCCGGCTCCAGGCCCGCCATCACCTTCGGCACGCCGTAGACGAGCGTCGTCAGCCCGTCCAGCGACCAGTGGCTGTCCAGCCCTTCGAGCAGCCGCCGCAGCGACTCGCGGCCCTCCTCGTCGAGGGAGCCCAGCAGCTCCCCGTCCGGCTCGGCGCGCACGATCGTGCGCGCCTCGGCCGGCACCTGGCTCGTGATCCAGTTCTCCGCGCGGTCGAGGCGCGGGCGCGCCTCCGCCAGCGTGGACAGCGGGTGCTCCGGGTCCAGCTCGCTCAGGATCCGCAGGGTCTGCTCCTCGGCGCCGGCCGTGATGTCCACGACCGAGGCGAGGGTCCGGTACGGCAGCGGGCGCGGCGTGCGCGGCAGCTCACCGGCGGCCGTGGTCGTCGCCCGGGTGTACGCGGCGGCGTCGGCCGGCAGGACGGAGCCGTCGGCGACCTTGCGCTCCAGGGCGTCCCACTCGTCGTACAGCCGCTGGATCTCCTGGTCGAAGGCGATCTTGAAGGACTGGTTGGGCCGGCGGCGCGCGTAGAGCCAGCGCAGCAGCGGCGCCTCCATGATCTTCAGCGCGTCGGCCGGGGTGGGGACGCCGCCCTTGCTGGACGACATCTTCGCCATCCCGGAGATGCCCACGAAGGCGTACATCGGGCCGATCGGCTGCACGCCGTCGAAGATCTCGCGCACGATCTGCCCGCCGACGACGAACGAGGAGCCGGGCGAGGAGTGGTCGACACCGGACGGCTCGAAGATCACGCCCTCGTAGGCCCAGCGCATCGGCCAGTCGACCTTCCAGACCAGCTTGCCGCGGTTGAACTCGCTGAGCGCGACCGTCTCGGAGAAGCCGCACTCGGCGCAGGTGTACGTCAGCTCCGTCGTCGCGTCGTCGTACGCGGTGACGGTCGTCAGGTCCTTGCCGCAGCCGCCGCAGTAGGGCTTGTACGGGAAGTACCCGGCCGAGCCGCCGCCACCGTCGTCCTCGGCGGCGGCGCCGGAGCCCTCGGCGGCCTCCAGCTCGGCCTCCTCGGCCTTCTTCTGCCCCTGCTTCTGGCCCTGCTTCTGGCCCTGCTTCTGCTCGGCCTTCGGCTTGTCCTTGGTCCGGTACCGGTCGAGGATCCCGTCGATGTCCGCGCGGTGCCTCATCGCGTGCAGGATCTGCTCGCGGTACGCCCCGGAGGTGTACTGCTCGGTCTGGCTGATCCCGTCGTACGCGACGCCCAGCTCGGCCAGCGACTCGGTCATCGCGGCCTTGAAGTGCTCGGCCCAGTTCGGGTACGCCGACCCGGCCGGGGCGGGCACCGAGGTCAGGGGCCTGCCGATGTGCTCGGCCCAGGAGGCGTCCGTACCGGGGACGCCCGCCGGGACCTTGCGGTAGCGGTCGTAGTCGTCCCAGGAGATCAGGTGCCTGACCTCGTACCCGCGCCGGCGGATCTCGTCCGCGACGAGGTGCGGGGTCATGACCTCGCGGAGGTTCCCCAGGTGGATCGGGCCCGAGGGGGAGAGGCCGGACGCGACGACCACGACCGGTTTCGTGCCCGGCGCACGTCGCTCCGCCTCGGCGATGACATCATCCGCGAAACGGGAGACCCAGTCGGTCTCGGTGCTCTGAGCCACGATCGGCACGTCCTTCTTCTTTCCTCATACGCTCGAACGATCTCGTACGCCCGGCGAACCCGGCGCCGGCCACAAACCTGGCGTCCGCCATTCTCCCAGGTACCACCGACAGAGCGAAAATGGCTTGTTGCCCCATGGGATACTGGGAGGACTTTCTTACGGAAAGCACACACTCCAGAGCACCTCTCCCCCGACAGGAACGGCACCCAGCCCATGGCCCCGGTCACTTCCCTCGCCTCGACCGTCGATCAGCGCATCGCGGACGCTCTCACGGCTGCCCTGCCGGAGGCCGGTTCCGCGGACCCGCTGCTGCGCCGGAGCGACCGGGCCGACTACCAGGCCAACGGCATCCTGGCGCTCGCGAAGAAGCTCAAGGGCAACCCCAGAGAGCTGGCGAACCAGGTCGTCTCGGCGCTCACGGCGCCCGGCCTGATCGAGGAGATCGAGGTCTCGGGCCCCGGCTTCCTCAACATCACCGTCGCGGACCGGGCGATCATCGAGACCCTGGCGGCCCGCGCGGCGGACGACCGGCTCGGCGTCCCGTACGGGGAGCGGACCGGCACGACGGTGATCGACTACGCGCAGCCGAACGTGGCGAAGGAGATGCACGTCGGGCATCTGCGCTCGGCGGTGATCGGCGCGGCGATGGTCGAGATCCTGGAGTTCACGGGCGAGCGGGTGGTGCGGCGCCACCACATCGGTGACTGGGGCACCCAGTTCGGCATGCTCATCCAGTACCTGATCGAGCACCCGCACGAGCTGGACCACGACGCGACCGCCACCGCCGACGCCGGCGAGGTGGACGGCGAGGCGGCGATGTCCAACCTGAACCGCCTCTACAAGGCGTCGCGGGCGCTCTTCGACTCCGACGAGGAGTTCAAGGCGCGCTCCCGGGACCGGGTGGTGGACCTCCAGGCCGGGGACAAGGAGACGCTGGCCCTCTGGCAGCGCTTCGTCGACGAGTCGAAGATCTACTTCTACTCGGTCTTCGACCAGCTCGACATGGAGATCCGGGACCCCGACATCGTCGGCGAGTCCGGCTACAACGACATGCTGGAGGAGACCTGCCGGCTCCTGGAGGAGTCCGGGGTCGCGGTCCGCTCCGAGGGCGCGCTGTGCGTCTTCTTCGACGACGTGAAGGGCCCGGACGGCAACCAGGTCCCCCTGATCGTCAAGAAGACCAACGGCGGCTACGGCTACGCGGCCACCGACCTCTCCGCGATCCGCGACCGGGTGGGGAACCTGGGCGCGTCGACACTGCTGTACGTGGTGGACGCCCGCCAGTCGCTGCACTTCAAGATGGTCTTCGAGACGGCCCGCCGGGCCGGCTGGCTGAACGACGAGGTCAAGGCCGTCCAGCTCGCCTTCGGCACCGTCCTGGGCAAGGACGGCAAGCCGTTCAAGACCCGTGAGGGCGAGACGGTCCGGCTGGTGGACCTGCTGGGCGAGGCGGTCGACCGGGCGACGGCGGTCGTCCGGGAGAAGTCCGAGAAGATCGGGCTCTCCGAGGACGAGATCGTCACGAACGGCAAGCAGGTCGGCATCGGCGCGGTGAAGTACGCCGACCTGTCGACGTCGGCCGCCCGGGACTACAAGTTCGACCTGGACCAGATGGTCTCGCTCAACGGCGACACGTCCGTCTACATCCAGTACGCGCACGCCCGCATCCGCTCCATCCTCCGCAAGGCGGGCGACATCCCCCCCGCCGCCCACCCGGAGCTGTCCCTGGCCCCCGCGGAGCGCGCGCTCGGCCTGCACGTGGACCAGTTCGGCGAGGTCCTGGCGGAGGTGGCGTCGTCGTACGAGCCGCACAAGCTGGCCGCGTACCTGTACCAGCTCTCGTCGCTCTTCACGACGTTCTACGACCAGTGCCACGTCCTGAGCGACGACAACCCCCGCGACCTGGTGGAGAACCGCCTCTTCCTCTGCGCGATCACGGCCCGCACCCTCCAGCAGGGCCTGGCGCTCCTGGGCATCAAGGCCCCTGAGCGCCTGTAGCGCCCCTTCTTCGCTACCGTGCGCGACCACTGGTCGGTAGCGACCCCTCCCACTCCCCGACCACTCTCCGGTATTTTTCGATCACCGATGGTGACTCCGGTGTGGATGTCTCCACTGGGTGAAGGAGGAGCTCATGGCCGGTTCTCACGGCGGCAAACCGGATACGGCGGAAAGCGACGGTCACAAGCCCGACAGGCCCATCCCTCCGCCTGACCCGAAGCGCCCGGAGACGCCGAAACGGTGAGCGGAGAAGGCTCTGCGGCCGTCCTCGCCGACCGGTTGGTCCGGGCCGGGTACCTCACGTCCACGTGGCGTGACGCCTTCGCCCGGGTCGACCGTGCGCGGTTCCTCCCCGACCGCGTCTGGGTCCGTATCCGTGGCGAGGACGGCTACCACCCGGTCGACCGCGCCGCCGAGCCCGCCCGTTGGCACGCCCTCGCCTACGACGACCAGGCCCTCGTCACCCAGGTCGAGGACGGACCCGGCGAGGCGGACGGCGACGGGACGGCGCGCGTGCCGTGCAGTTCGGCGAGCATGCCGCGCGTCGTCGCGCTCATGCTCGACGCGCTCGATGTCGCGGACGGCATGAAGGTCCTGGAGATCGGCACGGGCACCGGCTACAACGCGGCTCTTCTCTGCGACCGGCTCGGCGACCGCCGGGTGGTCTCCGTGGAGGTGGACCCCCGTATCGCGGACGCGGCGCGGGCGAACCTGAAGAGCGCCGGACACACGCCGACCGTCGTCACCGGCGACGGCACCCTGGGCAGCCCACCGCACGCGCCGTACGACCGTACGATCGCCACTTGCGCCCTTCACCGGGTGCCGTACGCCCTGGTCGAGCAGACCGCTCCCGGCGGAGTGATCGTGCTGCCGTGGGGGACGGGCCTCTACAACGGTGTGCTCCTGCGCCTGACCCGGGGCCAGGACGCCATCGCGAGCGGCCCGGTCATCGGTGACTCCGCCTTCATGTGGAACAGGGGCGAGACACCCCACCGCGACGTGATGGCCACGGTAGGGGCGGGGCCCCGGCCGTCCGCGCCCACGACCACCGGCCTCGACCCGCGCCCCCGGCCCGGCGCCCCAGTACCGCGGGGGAACGCCCCCCCCCCCCCCCCCCCCCCCCCCGGCGGCCGGCGGCCCCCCCCCCCGCGCCGCCCGCCCCGCGGCGGTTCACCGCCGGCCTCCTCGTCCCCCACTGCCGGTACGGCGTCGGCCACGGCACCGGAGGCGACTTCACGCTCTGGCTGGCCGACCACTCCACCGGCTCCTGGGCGAGCGTCGACCACGTCCCCGGGGCGGACATCCATCCCCTCCAGCAGCACGGGCCCCGCGCTCTGTGGAGCGAGGTGGAGGCCGCGTACACCTGGTGGCAGCGGGCCGGATCACCGGTCCGTACGCGGTACGGCCTCACCGTCACCCCCGGCGGGCAGCGACTCTGGCTCGACACCCCCGACCACACCGTCCCCACGCGCCACCCCTGACCCTGCGGAGCCCGCCCCGCCCCGCCACCGCGCCCTCAGCCCGCCGCCGTCGCTCCGGCCTCCTCCGCCGGGAGCCAGGCGACGATCTCGTCCCCCTCGGCGGTCTCCGTCGGCCGGAACCCCAGCGACGCGTAGAGGTCGCGGGCCGCCGTGTTGTCCGGGTGGTACGACAGCCGCAGCGCCCGGCAGTCCTCGCGGGCCGCCAGCCAGGCCATCAGGGTCCGCGCCACCGCGCGCCCCACACCCTTGCCCTGTTCCGGGCCGTCGATCAGCATGCCCCCGATCCAGTACGAGCCGTCGTCCTCGTCACGGCCCCACATGACATGGCCCACGACCGTGGTGTCCGCGCATACCGCGAGGGAGTTCCATACGCCTTCGCGCGCCGACAGCAGCAGATAGCGGGCCGCCAGGGCGGGCACGTAGTCACGCTGATCGTCCAGAGGCGCCGTGTCCGCGACCGCGCGCCAGTTCCCGTCGTCCACGTCCCGCAGGACGACGCGGCGCCCCGACCGGTCCGAGAATCCGAAATCCATCATCGACGCAGGCTAGGGAGGGAAGGGCCGGCGGGCGACCGGTTTTACCGCGACCCGCGCGGCTCCGCCGGGTCCGTCCGGTCGGCGGGATTCGTGGGCTCCGCGGGGCTCACGGCAGGGACTCTTCCGCGCCGCAGGCGGGCCGTCTCCTCGCGCAGCCGGGGCAGCGCCTCGTACAGGGCGTCGCCGGGACAGGTCGTGTCGTACTCGTCGCGGTGGCCCGAGATCACGCTCAACTCCACCGGCGTACCCTCCGGATACCGGCTGCCGTCGCTGCTGGAGACCAGCCGCGTCCGCCCCTTGGGGTCGGCGCCGGGCCCCAGTTTCCAGGCCGCCACCGCCGCCATGGCCCGGAGCATGCGCGGCGGGACGGGCTCGCCCTTCTCGAAGTGGCCGAGGGCCGCGATACCGACGCTGCGCTCGTTGAAGCCCTTCGTGTGCGCCCCCTTCACCGCCCGGTCGACGCCGCCCGCGCGCCCCTCGTAGATCGTCCCGCAGCGGTCCACGACGAAGTTGTAGCCGAGGTCGTCCCACCCCATGCCGTTGATGTGGTGCCGCTCCATCGACAGCAGCATGGCGGGCACGGCCTTCTCGCAGTCGTAGTTGTTCGAGTGCAGTGTGTGGTGGACAAACACAGCCTGTACGGGCCCGGTGTACAGCGGTTTCTCCCGTACGGCCGTCTCGTCCGCCCGCCACACCCGCCGCTCCACCACGGGCGGCCTCGGCGCCCCGGCGGGCCGGGCCCGTGCCTCGCCTCGGGGCGGAGCCGGCCGGTCACCTGCGGGGGCGTCGCACGTCACGAGGAAGAGCCCCGGCAGGCAGAGCGCCGCCATCACCTTGAACCGGTCGAACCCACGCTGCCCCATGGCCCCACCCTGCGCCCACCGGCGCCGCGTGGGGCTGCTGGGTACGCCGGCCGGGTGACCGGAACCCGGGACCGGGCCGGAATCACCCGCCGGACACCGGCCGGCCGTGGTCCCTGACCGACTTCTCGACGGTCCGCGCACACGCGGTGAACATCTCGATCTGGTCGGGGGTCAGATCCCGTACGGAGATCTGCTCCAGCGTGCGCCACATGTCGGCGATGGGCTCCCGCAGCGCGCGCCCCGCATCGGTCAGGTGGACCACCATGACCCGCCGGTCGTGCGGAGCGGGCTCCCGGGTGAGCAGACCGGCCTCCTGCATACGGCGCAGCGACTTGGAGACGGTGGAGTGGTCGAGGCCGGCCCGCTCCAGAAGTTCCGCCTGCGTCCGGCCGTCGCGGTCGAAGAGCTGCATCAGCAGCAGTTCCTGCCCCGGGTGCAGGTTCAAGGCGCGCAGCATCGCGGCGGCGTGGCCGCGATGGGCACGGGCGAGCTGGAAGATGGCATAGCTCAAGCGCCCGTCACGCGCCGCGTCCGGCAGCTCCGATGAGGTGGTGTCGGGCATGGCTGCTCCCTGGTCACAAGTGTGGGTGATCGGTCAGTTGACGGTGAGGACGATTTTGCCGCGGTTGTGGCCGGCGTCGCCGGCCCGCTGCGCCGCGGCCGCCTCCGCCAGCGGGTAGGTGGCGCTGATCGTCGTCACCAGTGTGCCGTCGGCGGCCTGCCGGGCCAGCTCGGCCAGCCGGGACGCGGAGCGGCGCTGCGGACCCTCCGCGAAGACGACGCCGAGTTCACCGGCGCGGAAGTCCGCGGTGGTGACGATACGGCCGGTGCCGCCGCGCAGGGTGATGGAGTCCTCCAGCGCGCCCTTGCCCGCCGCGTCGAAGACGGCGTCCACCCCGCCGGGGGCGAGCGCGCGGACCCGCTCGACCAGACCGGGCCCGTAGACCAGCGCGGTCGCGCCGAGCGAGGTGACGTACTCCTGGTTGGCCGGTCCGGCGGTGCCGATGACCCGGGCGCCGCGTGCGACGGCGAGCTGCACGGCGATGGTGCCGAGCGCACCCGACGCCCCGTGGATCAGCAGCGTCTCGCCCGAGGCGACACCGAGCAGGTCCAGCACGCGTTCGGCACCGTCGCTCGCCACGGGCAGGGCGGCGGCGTTCACCCACTCCAGACCGGCCGGCTTGGGCGCGAGGACGGCGGCGGGCGCCAGGGCGTACTGGGCGTAGGAACCGGTGTCGGACCAGCCCAGGACCTCGTCCCCGACCTTCAGGTGGTCGACGTCCTCACCGACGGCGTCGACCACACCGGCGATCTCCCCGCCGGGCACGGCGGGCAGCGTGGTGGGGAAGATCGCCTCCATGCCGCCGGAGCGGATCTTGCCGTCCACCGGGTTGACGCCGACGGCCCGGACCCGCACACGGACCTGGCCGGGGCCGGGCCGGGGGACGTCGATCTCGGCCTCGCGCAGGACCTCGGTGCCGCCGAACTCGTTGAAAACAATGGCCTTCATGACAGTGGTCTCCTCAGGTGGATGCCCCGCCGACCTTTTCTGTGGCCAGCCACATAAAAGTAGCACCGATTATGTGGCTGGCCAAGTAATCACCTGGAGGGGATCCGGAAGTCCTCCTTCCGCCGCACGGCGAACTCGCACCACACGACCTTTCCGGGGCTCCGGTCACTCACCCCCCACCGGTCCGCGAAGGCCGCCACGAGCAACAGCCCGCGCCCGCCCTCCCCATCCCCGGCATCCACGACCTCGGGCACACCGGGCCCGCTGTCGTGCACCTCGACGCGGAGCACATCACCGTCACACCGCAGGAAGAGCCGGAACCCCCGACCGGGCGGAACGCCGTGCAGCAGGGCGTTGGTTGAAAGTTCGCTCACGCAGAGCAATACGTCCTCGTGGCGGAACCCCTCGATCAAGGCCCAGTCGACCAGGGCCTCGTGGGCGAACTTCCTGGCAGCGGGGACGGACCGGCGGTCACGGCGGAAGAACCGCTCCCTCATCACACATTGGCGAGTTGTCGCATTCACGGACCGACGGTCGCAGAGTGTGACTAGGCTGCGACAGTACGTGGTGCGGTACGGACTGCCCGTACCTGCCCGTGAGGATCACGTACCGAGCAGTGTGGGGAGTTGAACGGCATGAATCCCAGGGGCCGCCCGAAGAAGAACGCGTCCGCGATGAAGATGCTGGGCGCCCAGGTGGCGGTGTTCCGCCGGGCTGCGGGGCACACCCAGAAGTCACTCGCCGAACTCGTCAATCTTGATGAAGAGACTATCCGATCAGTTGAAGGCGGGAGGCGACCGCTTAAAGAGGATCTTGCCGCCCGCCTGGATGAACTGCTCGACACCAAGGGCGCGTTGTCGGCGGGGCTCACCAACCTGCCGGAGATCGATCTGTTCCCGCTGTGGGCGGAGCAGTACGTGGACCATGAGCAAGAGGCAATCGCCCTCTCCTCGTACGAGAACCAGGTACTACCCGGCCTGCTCCAGACCGAGCCGTACGCACGGGCGATCTTCGGCAGCCGCGTCCCCACGTTCGACGACGATGAGATCGAGACCAAGACAGTCGCCCGTATGCACCGCCAGGGGCTCCTGAACCAGAAGGCCCCGCCGACCATAAGCTTTGTCATCTGGGAGCCGGTCCTCCGGCAGCCTCTCGGGGGGCAACGGGTCTTCGCCGACCAACTCGGCCATCTGCGCGCCTGCGCCGAACTGCCCGGTATCTCGGTCCAGTTCCTACCGATGAAACGCACGAGCCATGCCGGACTCAGTGGACCCTTCGTCCTGCTGGAGACCCCCGACCACCAGCACCTCGCCTACCAGGAAACTCAACGTGGCAGCCAGTGGGTGGCCGACGCCGACGAGGTGTCCATCATGTCGCGCAAATATGCGATGCTGCGAGCACAGGCCCTCACACCCGAAGACTCCCTGGACCTGCTGGACCGTATCCGAGGAGAGCAATGAACACCGCACTTGAGTGGTTCAAGTCCAGCTACAGCACCGAACAGGGCGGCGACTGCCTCGAAGTCGCCTACGACTGGCGGAAGTCGAGCTACAGCGGCGATGAGGGCGGCAACTGCCTCGAAGTCGCCCACGAACGGTCTGAGCACTCCCCCGGTGGAGACACGTCCGCCATCCGCGTCCGCGACTCCAAGAACCCCACCGGCCCGGTCCTCACCCTCGCCCCCGCCGCCTGGGCCGCGTTCACCTCGTACGCGGCCGACTGAGCGCATCGGCCTGATCCGGTGAACACGGCCCAGCTCCCCTCTCGTTACTCGCTCGGCTTCGCCGCGCAGGCGAGGTCTCCCGAAGGGCGCTCGCCGGTCGTCAGGAACGTCGTCACCGCGTCGTTGGCGCACGTGTTGGGGCCGAACGGGTAGACCCCGTGCCCGCCCTGGTCCGCCGTCACCATCGTGGCCCGCTTGCCGAACGCCCGCCGCAGCTCCTGGGCTCCGGCCAGCGGCGTTGCCGGGTCGCGTTCGTTCTGCGCCAGGAGGACGTTCGACGGACCCCGGTCACCGATGCGTACCGGCGGCTCGACACGCTCGGACGGCCAGAACGCGCACGGGTTCATGCTGGCCGTGGAGCCGCCCAGCATGGGGTAGCGCACCCGGTCGATCGCGACGTTCCTCTGGTACTCCCCGACCGTTCCCGGCCAGCGGGAGTCACCGCAGACCACGTAGAAGCGGCCGGACATGAGGCCGTTCGGGTCCGTTGCCGGCGGGCCGAGCGGCGGCAGCGGCTTGTCCGTGTCGACGGACCGCCATATCTCGGCCAGCAGGGGCATGGTCGCGTCGCTGTACAGGAACTGGAACGTGGCCCCGCGGAACGCCGTGCCGTCGATGCCCTGGACCGGCTTCTTCTCCAACCGGTCGGCGAGCTCGAAGAACTTCGCGGTCACCTGTTCCGGTGTGGTGCCCAGGCCGTACTCGGGACGTGCCGCCGCGAACGCCGCGAAGTCCGGGAACCGGTCCTCCAGTCCACGGGCGAGCCTCCGCATGGCGGTGGCGTCGTAACCGCCGGAACCCAGGTTGCTGTCGAGTACGATCCGGTCGCCGCGCCCCGGGAACATCGTCGCGTACACCGCGCCGAGGTAACTGCCGTACGAGTGGCCGAGGTACGAGGCCTTCGACTCGCCCAGCGCCGCCCGGATCCGGTCCATGTCGCGCGCGGTGTTCGCGGTGGTGGTGTGCGGCAGCATCCACGCCGTACGCGAGGTGGCGCACTGTTCGGCGACGGTACGGGCGTGGCCCACCTCCCGTACGACATCGGCCGCGGTGTGCGCGTACGGCGCGAAGTTGCCGCGCTCCTGCTGCTCCTGCGTCAGATCGCAGGTCACCGGCTCGCTGCGGCCGATGCCACGCGGGTCGAAGCCGATCACGTCGTAGGAGTCCAGCACCTCCTGCGGCAGCTTCGCGCCGGCGAGGACGGCCGGGAAGTCGAGCCCCGTGCCGCCGGGGCCGCCCGGGTTGGTCAGCAGTACGCCGCGCCGCTTCGCGGGGTTCTCGCTCGCCAGCCGGGAGATCGCGATCTCGATCTGCCGGCCGTCCGGATCCCGGTAGTCCAGCGGGACGTCGAGCGTCGAGCATTGCAGGCGGGGCGCGGCGACGTCCTCCGGGCAGGGGCCCCACCGGACGGTGTCCGGGGTCGCCGCCATCGACACTCCCGGTATCGCGGTCGCCGCCACCGTGAGGGCGGCGAGGGCGAGGGACAGGGTTCTGTTCATCTGGTGTCCTCCTGAGGGGCGCACGAGGGCGCCGGAACGGGCGTGCGGGGTACGGAAGCGGTGCACCGCCCCGGTGCACCGCGCGGTCCCGGCGGGTCTGTGCCCGGCCGCCGGACACCCTGGTGACAGGTGCGACGGTGCTCCGCCCGGTGTCCGGTCCGCCGCGGCACGTGGAGGAGTCTGTCGGCGCGGCGCGCCCGGCACATCGGCCCAGCGGATCGGACCGGCCCCGACCGCGGTCGGGGTGAGAACGCGACTTTGGTCAGGGCTCGGCAGCCCTTGGTCCGATCCGCCGGCCGCCCGGTGTGGCGATACTGGCCCGGTGAACATCGACGACGCGCCACGGCTCGGGTGGTGGCAGCAGACCTGGCGGCTGGCCGCGGCGGCGGCGGTGGGCGGGCCGGCCTGGCTCTCCACCGGTGTGCTGCTGCACCGGCAGGGGGACGGGCCGGGCCCCTGGTTCCTCACCGGTGATCCGCTGGTGGCCCTCGGCTGTTCGACGCTGCTGCTGTGGCGGCGGCGGTTCCCGCTCGCCGTCGCCCTGGCGGTCACGCTGGCCTCGTCGGTGTCGGTGCTCTCCACCGGTGTCGCGCTCCTGGCGCTGTGTTCGCTCGCCACCCGTCGCCGCCCGGTGGAGATCGGGATCGTGGGGCTGGCGTACGTGGTGGCGTCGCAGTTCTCCGTCCTGCTCTACCCGGTCGAGAGCCCGCCCGGTTCGTGGTGGGCCCTGCTCGGGCTCCCGGCGCTGACCGCGGGCATCGCGGCGGCCGCCGGCATCGCCGTCGGCGCGCGCCGGGTCGAGGTGCGTTCCCTGCGGGAGCGGGCGGAGAGCGCGGAGCGGGAGCAGACCGCGCGGGCGGCACAGGCGCGGGCCCGGGAACGGAACCGGATCGCCCGGGAGATGCACGACGTGCTCGCGCACCGGATCTCCCTGGTCGCCATGCAGGCCGGGGTGCTGGACCACCGCGGCGACGGCCTCACCGCCGAGGAGAACCGCGTGCTGGTGCGCGGCATCGCCGACGGATCCCAGCACGCCCTGGAGGAGCTGCGGGACGTCCTCGGGGTGCTCAGGGCCGACCCGGACCGCCCGGAGCCACCGCAGCCCTCCCTCGACCGGATCCCCGAACTCGCGGCCGAGGCCCGTGCGTCGGGCCTGGATGTCACGCTCACCACCGCCGTACCGGGGGAGCCGTCCGACGTCGTGGGGCGGACCTGCTACCGGATCGTCCAGGAAGGGCTGACCAACGCCGCGAAACACGCCCCGGGCGCACCCGTGCACATCACTCTCGAAGGAACGGCGGGCGGCGGACTGGAGGTCCGGGTCCGCAACTCCCCGGCCGCCACGGCCTCGGCAGGCGCCGGGCACGCGAGGCCACCGGCATCGGGGTTCGGGCTGCTCGGTCTCGCCGAACGGGTCGGCCTCGCCGGCGGGCTGCTCGCCCATCACCCCACGTCCGACAACGGATACCTGCTCAGCGCGGAACTGCCCTGGCCGGGTCCCACCCACGAGAGGGGAGCCTGAAGTGGACGGCGAGCGGAAAGCGGTGCGGGTCGTCATCGCCGACGACGATCAGCTCGTCCGTATGGCGCTGCGGCTCGTCATCGACGGCGAACGGGACATGACCGTCGTCGCGGAGGCGGCGGACGGGGACGCCGCGATCACCGTGGCGGACGAACAGCGGCCGGACGTCGTGCTGATGGACGTACGGATGCCCGGCCGTGACGGTCTCAGCGCGACCCGGGAGATCCTCACCCGGCCGGCACCGCCCCGGGTGCTCATGCTGACCACCTTCGACTCCGACGATCTGGTGCTCGGCGCGCTGGAGGCCGGCGCCCTCGGGTTCGTCCTCAAGGACACCCCGCCGCGGCGGATCCTCGACGCGGTGCGGAGCGTCGCGGACGGCAACCCCGTGCTGTCCCCGACAGCCACGGCCCGGGTGATCGCCGCGGCCACCGGCCCACGGTCGCCGCACGCGCGCGGCTCGTCCCGCGAGGCCGCCCGGCAGAAGCTGTCCGGACTGACCGATCGGGAGTACGAGACCGCGCGGGCCATCGCGGACGGGCTGGGCAACCCCGAGATCGCCCGGAAGCTGCGGATCAGCGTCGCCACCGTCAAGTCGCACACCGGCAACCTGTTCACCAAGCTGGACGTCGAGAACCGGGTGCAGATCGCCCTCCTGGTCCGCGACGCGGAGGAATGACCCCACGGACACCGACTCCCCGCCGCCCGGCGGCGCTTCCCCGTACCCGGTGTCCCCGATGCCCCTGGTTCCCCCGGTGTCCCCGATCGCTCCACGGACTCCGACTCCCCACCACCCGAGCACCCTTCACCACCCGAGCACCCTTCACCGCCCGACGACCTTTCCCGCACCCGCCAACCTTTCCGCTCCCGGCGGCGACATCCGACTGACGACGGCACCACCCCACGCACCACCCCCTCCCGTCAGGAGTCCCGGATGTCCCCCACCACCCCCCGCTCCCACCCCTTCTCCACCGACCGCAGGCGGTTCCTCCTCGGTACCGGCGCCGCGCTCGGGGCCGGGGCCGCCACCGCCCTCGGGCTGCCCGGCACCGCGTCGGCGAGGAGCGCCGCCACCGGCACCCTCTACATCGCCAGTGACTCCACCGCGCAGACGTACACCTCCGGCTACTACCCGCAGGCCGGATGGGGCCAGACGCTGCCCGCGTTCTTCTCGTCCAACATCACCGTCGCCAACCGGGCCATCGGCGGGCGCAGTTCGCGATCGTTCATCGAGCAGGGGCGGCTCGCCGCGATCCATCAGGTGATCAAGGCGGGCGACTACCTCTTCGTGCAGTTCGGCCACAACGACGCGACCGTCGGCAACGCCGAGCGCTACACCTCGCCCGCCGACTACAAGGAATACCTGCGCAACGACTACATCCGGGCCACCCGTGCCCGGGGCGCGACCCCCGTCGTGGTGACGCCGGTGTCGCGGCGCTCGTACAACGCGTCCACCGGGCAGTTCAACGTCTCGTTCCCCCAGTACGTGAACGCCGCCAGGGCCGTCGCCGCCGAGGAGGGGGCGCCGCTGGTCGATCTGTCGGAGCTGAGCCGCGTCTATCTGAACGGTGTCGGGATCGAGGCGTCCAAGAAGATCTTCCTGTGGCTGAACCCGGGGCAGTACCCGAACTTCCCCAACGGGGTCTCCGACGACACCCACTTCCAGCAGAACGGCGCCACCCAGATGTCCCGTCTGGTCGCCCAGGCGGTGGCGCGCCTCGGGCTGCCGCTGTCCGGGGAGGTGAAGCCCACCACAGCCTGAGCCGCGCGCCCGCGCGCCCGCGCGCCGTGCTTCGATGGCGTGATGGATCACACTCCCGTACGACTGCCCGTCCTGCACTGGGGCCGGCAGGACGCGGCCCGGCGCGTCCTGCTGCTCCACGGACTGACCTCGGCGGCGGCCTGCTGGTGGTACGTGGCGGATGAACTGGCCCGCGCGGGCTGGTCGGTCACCGCGCCCGACCTGCGGGGCCATGGGCTCGCGCCACGGACCCGGCGTTACGACATCGGCGGGTTCGTGGCCGACGTGCTCCCGCTGCGGCCGCCCGCGGGACCGGCCGGGCCCGCCGCCTGGGATCTGGTCGTCGGGCACTCGCTGGGCGGACTCGTCGCCACCGCCACCGCGAGCGCCGCGCCCGACTGGGCGGACCGGCTGCTGCTCCTCGACCCCGTACTCACCGTGCCCGAGCAGGCGGTCGACGGGTTCGTCCGGTCGCTCTGCGACGAGGTCCGGAACACCGACCCCGAGGCGATGCTCAGGGAGAACCCGGACTGGCACCCCGAGGACGCGTTCCTGAAGGCGCAGGCCGCGCGCCGGTCGAGTCCGTACGTGGTCGAGACGGTGCTGCGGAGCAACGCCCCCTGGTCGTACGAGCAGGCGCTGACCGAGTACCCGCGCCCCGTCACCGTGCTCGCCGCCGATCCGGACCGGGGGGCCGTCTTCGGCGCCGGGCAGGGGCGCCGTATCGCGGAGGCCCGCACCGGTTTCCGCTGGTCGGTGGTGGAGGGCGCGGGGCACGCCGTGTACCGGGACAACCCGGACGCGGTGGTCGCGGCGGCCCTGGAATCCCCCTGATCCCCGCTTCCCGCCGGATCCGATGATTTCGGGCCGTGTCGGAGGTCTGTCTTCCCATCACCCCCTGGAGAAGGTGGACGGTATGAACGACAACACCCTGAGCGATGTTCTTGATGCCCACGTCAACAGCGGATCCGTCCCCGGGGTCGTGGGCCTCGTGGCGCGCGGTGACGGGCGCGAGCCGGAGGTGGCGGCGGTCGGTTCCGTCGACACGGCAGGGGGCGCGCCGATGGCCCGCGATTCGATCTTCCGGATCGCCTCGGTCACCAAGCCCGTCGTCGCCGCCGCGCTCATGATGCTGATCGAGGAGGGGCGGATCGGGCTGCACGAGCCGGTCGCGGCATGGCTGCCGGAGCTGGCCGCGCCGTCCGTCGTCCGTACGCCGGGCAGCCCGGTGGACGACGTGGTCCCGGCGACGGCGCCGATCACCGTCTTCGACCTGCTCACCTTCCGCGCCGGGTACGGCTTCCCCTCGGATTTCTCGCTCCCGGCCGCCAAGGCGCTCTTCGAGGAGCTGACGCAGGGGACGCCGGAGCCGCTGCACACGATGGAGCCCGACGCGTGGATGGCGAAGCTGTCGCGGATCCCGCTGCTGCACCAGCCGGGCGAGGTGTGGCTCTACAACACCTGCTCCGACATCCAGGGGGTGCTGATCGCCAGGGTCGCGGACCGCCCGCTGCCGGAGTTCCTGGCGGAGCGCGTCTTCGAACCGCTCGCCATGGTGGACACGGGATTCTCCGTGCCGGCCGGGAAGCTCGAACGCTTCACCAGCTACTACAAGCGGGACGGGGACAGCGGTCCCGGCAGGGGCCTCGATCTGGTCGACACCCCGGACGGGCAGTGGAGCAGCCCGCCCCGGTTCCCGTCCGGCGCGGGCGGGCTGGTGTCGACCGCCGACGACCTGCACGCCTTCGCGCGGATGCTGCTCGCCTGGGGCCGCGCGGGCGACCGTACGCTGCTGACGCCCGAGTCGGTCGCGCTGATGACCACCGACCACCTCACCCCCGCGCAGCGCGAGGCGAGCGGGCTGTTCACGGAGGGCCAGGGGTGGGGCTTCGGCGGTTCGGTGGACGTGGTGGAGTCCGCGCCCTGGAACGTACGGGGCCGGTACGGCTGGGTCGGCGGTACGGGAACGGCCGCGCACCTCACCCCGTCCACGGGCGCGGTGACGATCCTGCTCAGCCAGGTCGCCATGACCGGCCCGACCCCGCCCGCCCTGATGCGGGACTTCTGGCGGTACGGGGCGGGCGCGGGCGGCGCCGTGCGGTGACCGGCGCCGCCCGCGTGCTCCGGACACCCGTCGGGCGGTGGGGTGCCTCGGGGTCAGGACAGGATGGGGACGAGTCCGGCGGCGAAGACCACGTAGAACAGTCCCGCGACCGCGAGGCGCGCCGGGGTGAGTTTGTGGGCGCGCATGGTCAGCAGGAGGTAGACGATCGCGGCCATCGTGATGATCCCGGACCAGAGGAGGGCGCCGTCGAACTGCCAGCGGGTGAAGAACAGGCCGATGCCGCTGGGCACGGTGGCCTGGATCATCATGGCTCCGGAGATGTTGGCGAGCGCGAGCCTGGTCTTGCCCTGCCGTACCCAGATCACGGCGTTCATGATCTCCGGGAGTTCGGTGGCGATGGGTGACAGCAGCAGGGCGGTGACCGTCGCGGACAGGCCCAGCATCGGGCCGATGACATCGAGCTGCTTCACGAAGAAGTGCGCGGCGAAGAAGATCACCACGAGGGTGGCCAGGGTCTGGAGGACCACGGCCCAGGTCGCCGGGGAGGCAGCCTTGGGCTGGAGCTTCAGCGGCTCCAGCTCCTCGTCCTCGTCGCCGCTGTCGTCGGCGCGGCTGCTGCGGATCTCCCGGAAGAAGTAGACCGCGTAGGCGGCGAAGAACAGCACGCCCAGGGCGGGCTTGAACGCGAAGGCGACCAGCCCGAGGGCGACCTTCACGATGAAGATCGGGAGGAACCACTTCTGGTCCCTGGCCAGGCGCTTCATGTCCTTCGCGTCGCCCAGGGCCTCGCCGCCCGGTGCGGACGGCGCACCGGCGCCCGAGCCCCCGCCGGCGCCGGCCAGGACGGCGGCGCGCTCCTTGCGGCGCTTGAGGAGGAGCATCGTTCCGGTGACGCCGTAGGCGACGGTGGCCAGGGCGAGCGGGCCGCCCATGGCGGCTCCGACACCGATGTCCTTGGCCTCCTCGGTGGCTCCGGTGGTCACCGCGACCAGGGTGACCACGGACTCCGGCAGCGCGGTGCCGAAGGCGGCCAGGATGGTGCCGACCGCCATCTTCCCGACGTTCAGGCGCTCGCCCAGCCACTCGACCGCGTTGACGAACCACTCGCAGGAGAGATAGATCGCCACCGCACATACGATGAGCAGTACAAAATGGATCACGGGGTACCGTCCGGCTTTCCCGCACCGGCGGGGCTCCGAGACGACCAGCGCGAGGGGCGGCGGCAGCTTCGACCCCGCCGACGCGCATTCATGTCGTCGACAAATGGGCCGAAGGTCTCGCCCACCCGCATCCTCACCGGACGCGGGCCCGGCCACCGGGAACCCGAGGGCTCCAGTGTGTCGACGACCGGTATCGCGGGGCTACTCCCCTTCGCAGCCGCCCACTATAGGCGGTCACCGCCCGATGAGCACCACCGTCACGGGCGGACCGCCGAGCCCCGGATTGCCGCCCCCTGGACCGCCGGTCCCCGGACCGTCGGCCTCCGGACCGCCGCCGAGTCGCGGACCGCCGCCGAGCCCCGTATCTCCGGATACTCCACCTCGTCGGGCAGCCGGTAGCCGAACTCCTCCAGCCGCGCCGCGACATCGGCCGGGGTGCGGCCCGTCAGGCTCGCGCAGCGCAGGACGTTCTCCAGGAGGACGTCGTCCAGGAGCGAGCGGTCGGGGTCGAGCGTCGCCAGCAGCCGGATGTCCGCCTCGTCGGCGGTCTCCGGCAGCCGTGCGTGCTCGGGCAGCCGGTGGCCCAGCTCGGCCAGCCGTCCTGCCACGTCCGCCGGGGTCCGGCCGGTGGCCAGAGCGGCGCGCAGAACGTGCCGCGGCTGCACGCCGACCCTGCGGTGCACGGCCAGCCAGGGGGCCCGGCCGTCGAGGCGTTCACTGAGGAGGACGGGGTCGTCCGCCTCCGGGGCGTCCGGTACGCAGGCCGGGACGGCGTGGCCCAGCTCCGTCAGCCGGGCGACGATGTGCGCCGGGGCGCGGCCCAGTTCCCGGGCGACGTCGAGGACATGGCCGACGGCCGCGCGCCCGTCGCCGATGATCCGCTCGTCCTCCGGCTCCGGGGTGTACGGCAGCCGGAAGCCCAGCTCGACCAGGCGCAGGGCTGCGGCGTGCGGGCCGCAGCCGAGGACGTCGGCCGCCTGGTTCACCTGGTACGGCAGCACCTGCGCGCCCCGCTCCAGCCACTGCCCGCCGCCCCCGGCGTCCGTACGGATCAGCAGGAGGTCCCGGGGGTCGGGGGTCCCGGGCAGCGGCGGCAGGTCCTCGCCCGCGATCCGGTAGCCGAAGGAGCGCAGCGTGCGCTCGACATCGGCGGGGCTCCGGCCCACCCGCACAGCCGCGTCGAGCAGGTGGCGCAGCGTCACGGGGGTGTCGACGCCGATCCAGACGAGGTGGTTGTCGGTGCTGCCGCCCGCGTTGGCCAGCAGGGCGTCGTCGCGGTCGACCGTCTCCGGCAGCGGGCCCCCGGGGCGCTCGATGTCGGCGAACCCCAGCGCGGTCAGCCGCTCCACCACGGCGTCCGCGCTCCACCCCATCCCCGCCGCCGCGTACAGGACATGCCCGTACGGCACTCTCGTGCCGGTGGTCCGCCAGGGTGGCCGGCCGCCCAGCCGGAGGCTGGTGATCCGGTTGTCGTCCGGATCCTCGAACTCGGGGGTGTGCCTCATCGGGGCGCCTTTCGCAGGGGGGCGGGGACGGGAACGCCTGTGGTGCTCATTCGGCCACCGCGACATAGCGGCCGTGCGCGTCGCCGAATTCGAGAAGGTCCTCGTCCTCGTCGTTCCGCCCGCGCAGATGCACCCGGACCCCGGCCGGCTCCAGCGTCGTCCACAGCCGCAGCATCATGTCCCTGCTGAGGAAGTGGTGCGAGAGGTCGAGCAGTTCGAGATGGGTGAGCGGCTGCCCGTGCAGCAGCGCCCGCGCGCCCGCGTCGGAGAGGGTGCCCATCGACAGGCTCAGCGAGGTCAACCGCTCCACGACGGCAGCCGAGGCCAACGCGGCGGCGATCTCGTCCTGGACCGGGCTGTTCTGGATCCCCAGATGGCGCAGGTTCGGCTTGCCCGTCCCCGCGAAGAGCGGGGCGAGGTCCTCGACCGTCGCACCGCCCCCGTACTCGTCGTCGCCGAGCCACAGCTCCAGGCGCTCCAACGCGGGCAGTTCGGCGGCGGCGATGTGCGCCGCCGCCTCCGGGGGCAGACCGCCCGACTCGACGCGCAGCACCCGCAGTTCCTCATGGCCCGTCACGGGGAAGTCCAGGCCGTCCCCGCCGCGTACGGCCAGCTCCCGCAGCCCGGGGAACGCCGCCAGGAGCGGCGCGAGATCGCTCTGGCCTATCGTGGAGATCATCGACTCGTCGCCCTCGACATCGCCGAGGAAGACCGCCTCCAGCGAGGTGAGCCGGTGGCTCTGCTCGATCAGACAGCGCTCCCCGCCACCGCCCTCGGAGTCGTACCAGGGAGAGCCGAGGACGATCGCCCGCACCTTCTCCAGCTCGACCGCCGCCACGAAGCGCTCCCAGCACGCTTCGTACCCCTCGTCGGACTCGTACGGCCCGCACTGGAAGCGCCAGGCGACGGCCGCCGGGTCCGGCAGCTCCGCCGCGTGGGCGAACGGCGGGACGGTGAACGCGGGGAGCCCGTGGAACTCACGGACGTGCTGCACATGCGACAAGAGGAGGCTCCCGGGCTCGGTGCGGGGCTGACCTGACACCTGACGTTCTATCAGCGGCCACTGACAACCGGCCCCGCCCCTGCCGAACCGGCAGGTCAGAGCATGCGCGCGGCCTCCGTCGCCCAGTACGTCAGGATCATGGACGCGCCCGCGCGCCTGATCCCCGTCAGGGTCTCCAGGATCGCCGCGTCCCGGTCGATCCAGCCCTTCTCCGCCGCCGCCTCGACCATCGCGTACTCGCCGGAGATCTGGTACGCGGCGACCGGCACGTCCGTCTCGTCGGCGATCCGCGCGAGGATGTCCAGGTAGGGCAGGGCCGGCTTGACCATCACCATGTCGGCGCCCTCCTCCAGGTCGAGCGCCAGCTCGCGCAGGGACTCGCGGACGTTGGCCGGGTCCTGCTGGTACGTCTTGCGGTCGCCCTTCAGCGACGAGCCGACGGCCTCGCGGAACGGGCCGTAGAAGGCCGACGAGTACTTCGCCGTGTACGCGAGGATCGCCACGTCCTCCTTGCCGATCGTGTCGAGCGCGTCACGGACCACCCCGATCTGGCCGTCCATCATGCCGCTGGGGCCCACCACGTCGACGCCCGCGTCGGCCTGGACCTGCGCCATCTCCGCGTACCGCTCCAGCGTCGCGTCGTTGTCGACCCGGCCCGCACCGTCCAGCACCCCGCAGTGGCCGTGGTCCGTGAACTCGTCCAGGCACAGGTCGGACATGACGAGCAGGTCGTCGCCCACCTCGGCCTTCACGGCGCGGATCCCGGCCTGGAGGATCCCGTCGGGGTCCGTGCCCGCCGACCCCGTCGCGTCCTTCTTCGCCTCGTCCGGAACACCGAAGAGCATGATCCCGGAGACCCCCGCCGAGGCCGCGTCCACCGCCGCCTTCCGCAGGGTGTCCAGCGTGTGCTGGACCACGCCGGGCATCGAGGAGATCGGCACGGGCTCGCCGATCCCCTCGCGGACGAACGCGGGGAGGATCAGGTCCGCCGGGTGGACCCGGGTCTCCGCGACCATCCGGCGCATCACCGGGTTGACGCGCAGCCGGCGGGGCCGCGACGCGGGGAAGGATCCGTACACAGTCATCGTCAGTCGCCTCTCGCCCCTCTTGGATGTCCTTACGGGCGCGTCGTGCGCGTGCGGGGCCACCTTCGACGATAGCCCCGGGCGCCCCGTGGCCTTACCGACACCGGGACCGGAAACTCCGGGCCCCGCGCAGGCGCCCGCCACGCACGGCGCGGCCCGGCCGCCACTGCGACCGGGCCGCGCCCCTTGTCCCTCCCGTACCGACCTCAGGTCGTCGTACGGCGTCTCCTGCTGCCCGGACGGCGCTCGCTCGGCCGCGTGACCGTTTCGCCCGCCTCCTTGGCGGCCTCCCGGCGCTGTGTGCCGAACGCGGCCAGCGCCTCCGCCAGCTTGTGCACCGACGGCTCCGGCGCCAGGACGTCGACGCGCAGCCCGTGCTCCTCGGCGGTCTTCGCCGTCGCCGGGCCGATGCACGCGATCACCGTCACGTTGTGCGGCTTGCCCGCGATCCCGACCAGGTTCCGCACGGTCGAGGACGAGGTGAACAGCACGGCGTCGAACCCGCCGCCCTTGATCGCCTCACGGGTCTCGGCCGGCGGCGGCGAGGCGCGCACGGTGCGGTACGCCGTGACGTCGTCGACCTCCCAGCCCAGCTCGATCAACCCGGCAACCAGCGTCTCCGTGGCGATGTCCGCGCGCGGCAGGAACACCCGGTCGATCGGGTCGAAGACCGGGTCGTACGGCGGCCAGTCCTCCAGCAGCCCGGCGGCGGACTGCTCACCGGACGGTACGAGGTCGGGCTTCACACCGAAGTCGACGAGCGCCGCGGCGGTCTGCTCGCCCACCGCGGCGACCTTGATCCCGGCGAAGGCACGGGCGTCGAGCCCGTACTCCTCGAACTTCTCCCGTACGGCCTTGACCGCGTTGACCGAGGTGAAGGCGATCCACTCGTAGCGCCCCGTGACCAGGCCCTTGACCGCGCGCTCCATCTGCTGGGGCGTACGCGGCGGCTCGACCGCGATGGTCGGGACCTCGTGCGGGACCGCGCCGTACGACCTGAGCTGGTCGGAGAGCGAGGCGGCCTGCTCCTTCGTGCGCGGGACGAGGACCTTCCAGCCGAACAGCGGCTTGGACTCGAACCACGCGAGCTGGTCGCGCTGTGCCGCGGCGCTGCGCTCACCGACCACGGCTATGACCGGCCGGTGTCCCTCCGGGGAGGGCAGCACCTTCGCCTGCTTCAGGATCTGCGCGATCGTCCCGAGCGTCGCGTTCCACGTGCGCTGGCGCGTGGTCGTACCGGCGACGGTGACGGTCAGCGGGGTGTCCGGCTTGCGGCCCGCGGCGACCAGCTCACCGGCGGCGGCGGCCACCGACTCCAGGGTGGTGGAGATGACGACCGTGCCGTCGCTGGCACCGACCTCGCTCCAGCAGCGCTCGCTGGCGGTCCGCGCGTCCACCATGCGTACATCGGTGCCCTGGGCGTCGCGCAGCGGTACCCCGGCGTACGCCGGCACACCGACCGCGGCGGCGACGCCGGGGACGACCTCGAAGGGGATGCCCGCGGTGGCGCAGGCGAGCATCTCCGTGCCCGCGTCGCCGTCGAGCCCGGGATCGCCCGCGACCGCACGGACCACCCGCCTGCCGCCCCGCGCGGCCTCCATGACAATATTGGCCGCATCCCGGATCGCGGGGATCCCGGCGGCTGCTGACGCATCGTCGACAACCGTCAGCGCGGGGGTGCTCACGCCCGCCCTCGCATGGCTCCGTACGACGTCGAGCACATCAGGCTCGGCGATCAGTACGTCAGCCCCCGCGAGCGCCTCGACGGCGCGGAGTGTCAGCAGACCCGGATCTCCGGGTCCGGCACCTAGGAAGGTGACGTGCCCCGATGCGGAGCAGGCCGGAAGGTCAGAGGTGGTGGGGCTCAATGTGCTCGCTCCCCCATAAGACCGGCCGCACCCTTGGCGAGCATCCCCGACGCGAGTTCGCGCCCGAGCGCGAGAGCGTCGTCGAGCGACGTGGGTACGGGACCGGTGATGGACTGCTGCACCAGCGTCGAGCCGTCGGTCGTGCCGACGACGCCGCGCAGGCGCATTTCGTTGACAACCTGTCCGTCGGCCAGCAGGTCGGCCAGCGCACCCACAGGTGCGCTGCAACCGGCCTCCAGGGCGGCGAGCAGGGAACGCTCGGCGGTCACGGCGACCCGGGTGTACGGGTCGTCGAGCTCGGCGAGCACAGCGGCGAGGTCCACGTTGACCGCGGCGCACTCCACTGCGAGGGCCCCCTGGCCGGGGGCCGGCAAAACGGTGTCGACCGGCAGGAGGTCGGTGACTTCGTCCGACCTGCCGATGCGATGGAGTCCGGCGGCGGCGAGCACGACGGCGTCGAGCTGCCCGCTGCGGACGAAGCCGATCCGGGTGTCTATGTTCCCGCGGATCGGCACGGTCTCTATCGTCAGCCCGTGACTGCGCGCGTACGCGTTGAGCTGGGCCGTGCGGCGCGGCGACCCCGTACCGACGCGGGCCCCGTCGGGCAGCCCCTTGAAGAGCAGCCCGTCCCGCGCGATCAGCGCGTCCCTGGGGTCCTCGCGGCGCGGCGTGGCCGCCAGGGTCAGCTCGGCGGGCTGCGCCGTCGGCAGGTCCTTGAGGGAGTGCACGGCGAAGTCGATCTCGCCGCGCAGCAGCGCGTCACGCAGCGCGGTGACGAAGACGCCCGTGCCGCCGATCTGCGCCAGGTGCTCGCGCGAGGTGTCGCCGTACGTGGTGATCTCGACCAGTTCGACGGGGCGCCCGGTGAGTCCGCGCACCGCCTCCGCCACCTGGCGGGACTGGGCCATGGCGAGCTTGCTGCGCCTCGTGCCCAGCCTCAGGGCCTTGTCGGGCCTCAACGGCTCCTCGGGCCGTGAGGCCGTCGCGGGCCTCAGTGCCTTCTCGGTCATACTCGCCCTCTGCCTACACCGTCGGTGTCATTCAGGTCGGCCCGGCTGACGGCGGCGACCGTCTGCGGGTCGAGGTCGAAGAGTTCGCGCAGCGCGTCCGCGTACCCGGCGCCGCCGGGCTCGCTGGCGAGCTGCTTGACCCGCACGGTGGGCGCGTGCAGGAGTTTGTCGACAACGCGGCGCACGGTCCTGGTGACCTCGGCGCGCTGTTTCTCGTCGAGGCCGGGGAGCCTGCTTTCGAGGCGGGCGACCTCGCTGTTCACCACGTCGGCGGCCATGGCGCGCAGCGCGACCACGGTCGGGGTGATGTGGGCGGCGCGCTGGGCGGCGCCGAAGGCCGCCACCTCGTCGGAGACGATGGTGCGGACCTGGTCGACGTCGGCGGCCATGGGGGCGTCGGCGGACGCCTCGGCCAGCGTCTCGATGTCGACCAGCCGTACGCCGTCGAGGCGGTGCGCCCCGGCGTCGATGTCGCGGGGCATGGCGAGGTCGAGGAGGGCGAGCGGCGCCGGGCAGCCGCGGGTCCGCAGCGCGTCCTCGACGGCGTCGGCCGTCAGGACGAGTCCGGTGGCGCCGGTGCAGGAGACGACGACATCGGCGCGGGCCAGCTCGCCGGGGACGGCGCTCATCTCCACGGCGCGGGCGCTCAGGCTCCGCCCGCCGGGCTCGGTCAGGCCGTACTGGTGGAGGATCTGCACGAGCCGTTCGGCGCGGGCGGTCGTGCGGTTGGCGACGACGATCTCGGCGACCCCGGCGCGGGCGAGGGTCGCGGCGGCCAGCGAGGACATGGAGCCCGCGCCGATCACCAGCGCGCGCTTGCCCCTGGCCCAGGCGTCCACGTCGGAGCCGGTGGCGAGCTGTTCGAGACCGAAGGTGACCAGCGACTGCCCGGCCCGGTCGATCCCGGTCTCGCTGTGGGCCCGCTTGCCGACCCGCAGGGCCTGCTGGAAGAGGTCGTTGAGGAGGCGGCCCGCGGTGTGCAGCTCCTGACCGAGCGCGAGCGTGTCCTTGATCTGGCCGAGGATCTGGCCCTCGCCGACGACCATCGAGTCCAGGCCGCAGGCCACCGAGAAGAGGTGGTGGACGGCGCGGTCCTCGTAGTGCACGTAGAGGTAGGGGGTCAGCTCCTCCAGCCCGACGCCGCTGTGCTGGGCGAGGAGGGTGGACAGCTCGGCGACCCCTGCGTGGAACTTGTCGACGTCGGCGTACAGCTCGATGCGGTTGCAGGTGGCGAGGACGGTGGCCTCGGTCGCCGGCTCGGCGGCGAGCGTGTCCTGCAACAGCTTGACCTGCGCGTCCGCGGAGAGCGAGGCGTGTTCGAGGACGCTCACCGGCGCGCTGCGGTGGCTCAGTCCGACGACCAGAAGGCTCATGCCGGCATCACCGCGGGGACGTCCCCGTCGGGTCCCTTCCGGCCGGAGGGGGTGGTGTCGGCCGAAGGCGCCGATGTCGTCTCGGCGACGCCGGCGGTGGACGCGCGCTCGGCGGGCGCCATCGCCGCGAGGGCCGCCTCGGCGGCGGCGCCCTCACCGGCCTTGCGCTGCTCGTGGAAGGCGAGGATCTGGAGTTCGATGGAGAGGTCGACCTTGCGGACGTCCACGCCGTCGGGCACGGACAGCACGGTCGGCGCGAAGTTGAGGATCGAGGTGACCCCGGCGGCGACCAGCCGCTCACAGACCTGCTGGGCGGCGCCCGCGGGGGTCGCGATGACCCCGATCGAGACGCCGTTGTCGCTGATGATGGTCTCCAGCTCGTCCGTGTGCTGGACGGGGATCCCGGCGACGGGCCGGCCGGCCATGGCGGGGTCGGCGTCGATCAGCGCGGCGACCCGGAAGCCACGGGAGGCGAACCCTCCGTAGTTGGCGAGCGCGGCGCCGAGGTTACCGATGCCGACGATCACGACCGGCCAGTCCTGGGTCAGCCCCAGCTCGCGCGAGATCTGGTAGACGAGGTACTCGACGTCGTAGCCCACACCGCGGGTCCCGTAGGAGCCGAGATACGAGAAGTCCTTGCGCAGCTTCGCGGAGTTGACCCCGGCGGCGGTGGCGAGCTCCTCGGAGGAGACCGTGGGTACGGAACGCTCCGAGAGAGCGGTCAGCGCCCGCAGATACAGCGGAAGCCTGGCGACGGTGGCCTCGGGGATTCCTCGGCTACGGGTCGCCGGTCGGTGAGTTCGGCCAGTTGCCACGGTGCTCCAACGGGATGAGCTGGGCTGCAGGCGGCCGTATGTCCCAGGACCGCCCCGTCGAATGCAGGCTATGTCTTTGTGAACGCGTGCACAAAGATTGTGTCCGTTTTGTCCGAGCAAAGTGACCGGGGTCACGCGTCCCGATCCGGCCATCCCGGAACCGGGGACCGCTTCAGCCCGTTGCACACACGAAGGGGGCAAAACCGTACACACTCCTCACGAATCCGCCCCCGCGACCGCTCTCCACGCCCTTACGGCACCCGCTCCCGCACCGACGGCGACCGCCCGCGCGTCCGGATCGCGTACGGATGGCGCACACGGGGACGATCACCGGAGAGAAGCCTGCAAAGCGCCCATGATGGTAACCGTCTTTCGCGTCACGCCCCCAGTTCGCGCCGGAGCCGCTCCGCGTCCACCCGCCAGAACGTGTGCTGCTCGCCGTCGACCAGGACCACCGGGATCTGCTCCCAGTACGCGCGGTGCAGCGCCTCGTCCCGCGTGATGTCCTTCTCCTCCCAGGAAGCACCGGTCTCGGCACAGACCGCCTCGACGACCGCGCGCGCGTCGTCACAGAGGTGGCACCCCGGCTTCGAGACAAGCGTCACCACCCGCTCGTCGGCCTTCTTCTTCGTCGTACGCCGCAACAGAGGACTCATGGCCCCCATTCTCCGCCCGCCGGGCGCCGTGGCCCGCCGATTGTCCACAGCCGGGCCGCATTGGCATGATCACCGCATTAACACACCGGTCGCGGAGAGTTCACCCCCCGTCGCCCCCACCCGTCCGGAACCCCCGAACAGAATGGCTATGCTCACGCTATGGCCGCACTGGGATGGCTCACCCCCCGTAAGCGCTCCGCCACCGCGAGGAGCGTGCTCGCAGGCGAGGCCGCAGCCGAGGCAGGACTCAAGTCCACGCAGGAGGCGCAGGAAGCACACGGCGCGCCAGGCGAGGAATCCGCCGGCACGGCCGGCGAGGCACCGGACTTCCCCGTCGCCGGAGACGACCGCGCCGCCGCCTTCTTCGACCTCGACAACACCGTGATGCAGGGCGCCGCGATCTTCCACCTGGGCCGCGGCCTGTACAAGCGGAAGTTCTTCCAGCGCCGCGAGCTGGCCCGCTTCGCCTGGCAGCAGACCTGGTTCCGGCTCGCCGGCGTCGAGGACCCCGCCCATATGCAGGACGCCCGCGAGAGCGCCCTGTCCATCGTCAAGGGCCACCGCGTCTCCGAGCTGATGTCCATCGGCGAGGAGGTCTACGACGAGTACATGGCCGACCGCATCTGGCCGGGCACCCGCGCCCTCGCCCAGGCCCATCTGGACGCGGGCCAGCAGGTCTGGCTGGTGACCGCCGCGCCCGTCGAGACCGCCACGATCATCGCCCGCCGCCTCGGCCTGACCGGCGCCCTCGGCACCGTCGCCGAGTCGGTCGACGGCGTCTACACCGGCCGGCTCGTCGGCGAACCGCTGCACGGCCCCGCCAAGGCCGAGGCCGTCCGCGCGCTCGCCGCCGCCGAGAACTTCGACCTGGACCGCTGCGCCGCCTACAGCGATTCGCACAACGACATCCCGATGCTCTCGCTGGTGGGACACCCGTACGCGATCAACCCGGACGCCAAGCTCCGCAAGCACGCGCGGAAGCTGGACTGGCGGCTGCGCGACTACCGCACCGGCCGCAAGGCGGCCAAGGTCGGCATCCCGGCCGCCGCCGGGGTCGGCGCCCTCGCGGGCGGCACCGCCGCCGCGGTCGCCCTGCACCGCCGCCGGCGCTGACGCCCGCCAGCACGCGACGGCTCGGCGGCACCGGGCACCCGGCGTCACCTCGACCGTCACCGGACGGCCCGGCGCCGTCAACCTCTCTCGACCCGTCGTCAACACGGCGACACGCCCTTCGGCGAATTCGTCACAACGGACGGCCCCACGGAAACACCCGTGGGGCCGTCCGTTGCATGCGCACGCCGTCACTCAGGCACAACCCATCACGAGAGCAAGCAGATCTTGACGCAATCTGATCAATAAATGGTCACGATGTGCTACTAGATCCGCCTCCTAGGCGGCACGGAAGCGACGTAATCGATGATTTGAGCAACTGGGTGTAGCGCTGCCTGTACGAAGCGTTATTCTCCTCAGACGCATACCGGACCCCACCCGTCGCCACGACGAGTGAACGGTCCCGCACTGCACGTGATGGAAGCTCTGCCTCTGGGAGTCCCGTGTACCCACACGTCGGGGTTGACGCCTCGGGCCTGGCTACGCTCCGCGCAACGGTCCTCGACCACTTGCGCGGCTTCGTCCCCACCGCGTACGCCATGCCCGCCTTCGCCGCACCGGCCCCTGCCGTGAGCGGCCCTATCGGACCTTGTTACGCCCTGGCGAGTGGTGGTGCCGCCGTCAGCAGACGGGGCGGCCGCAGCAGCTCCGCCGCCTCGACCACCACCCGTCGGCCCAGCGCCGACAGCGACAGCGCCCGCATGATGGAGTTAGTCGAGCGCGCCCAGGCCGGTGAGGCGGAAGCCTTCGGCCGGCTGTACGACCAGTACAGCGACACCGTCTACCGCTACATCTACTACCGCGTGGGCGGAAAGGCCACCGCCGAGGACCTCACCAGCGAGACGTTTCTGCGCGCCCTGCGCCGCATCTCCACGTTCACCTGGCAGGGCCGCGACTTCGGCGCCTGGCTGGTCACGATCGCCAGGAACCTGGTCGCCGACCACTTCAAGTCGAGCCGTTTCCGGCTGGAAGTGACCACCGGCGAAATGCTCGACGCCAACGAGGTCGAACGCAGCCCCGAGGACTCCGTCCTGGAGTCCCTCTCGAACGCGGCGCTCCTCGAAGCCGTACGGAAACTCAACCCCCAGCAGCAGGAGTGCGTCACGCTGCGCTTCCTCCAAGGGCTCTCGGTCGCCGAGACCGCCCGGGTCATGGGCAAGAACGAAGGAGCGATCAAAACCTTGCAGTACCGGGCCGTCCGCACCCTGGCCCGACTGCTCCCCGAAGACGCCCGCTGACCACCCCGCCCCGGACCGTCCGACCACCCGGCCACCCGGCCACGAGACGGCCCGCCGATCCGACGGCCCGACGGCCCGCCCCCGCCGTCGGCCCGTACCCCCACACCTCCACTCCCCCCCCACGCCCCACCCCGCCCCCACGCCCGCCCTCACCACGGACCCAACTCACAGTCGGTGACGCATCGATGACGCACTGGTCCGATCATCCTTCGTCCGTAACCCAAGTGCCGCGCCGCTCGTTGTGCGGGATGCAGGCTCCCTGCGGTCACGCCATGCCCGCAGCCACTCACTCATTCGTGTGGATGCGCTCAAGGCGTGCAACCTTCCGGACCCCCAGGGGAGTCGATCGTCATGACGAGAGGAGGTGCCGCCAGTGATCGCGAACGTTTCGGCACACCGGCGGGCGAACGCCTTCGCCCAGGCCCTGGAAGACCAGACGCTCCAGGACACGGCGGCCGAACAGCCCGCCGATCCGGTCGAACCGGCCGGACAGGGGCGGCTGTTGGCCCTGGCGAGTGGTCTCGGTGAACTACCGAGACCCACGCTGGACCCCGAGGTCAAAGTGGTGCAGCGGGCTCAGCTCGTGGCCGCCATGGAGGCCATGCTGCTGGAGGGCACAGCAACGGGGGAGGTGAGGCCGAGCCCTACGGTCCCCGAGCAGCGGAAGTCGGGCCGCGGTGCCCACCGCGCGTCCCCACTGCGCAAACTGCGGCCGAGATCCCGCTGGTCCAAGGGGCTCGCGGCCGGCGGGCTCACGGTCGGGGTGGCGGCGGGCGCCTTCGGCGGTGTCGCAGCCGCCAGCTCCGACGCCCTGCCCGGTGACTCGCTGTACGGGCTGAAGCGCGGCATGGAGGACTTCAAGCTCAACCTGGCGGGCGACGAGTCCGACCGCGGCGAGCTCTACCTCGACCACGCCTCGACCCGCCTCAGCGAGGCACGCCGACTGATGGAGCGCGGCCGTTCCGGCCAGTTGGACCACGAATCCCTGGGCGAGATCCGCCGCACCCTCGGCGGAATGAAACACGATGTCACCGAAGGCCACCGACTGCTCCACCAGGCCTACGAACGGGACGGCTCGCTCGGCCCGATCGCCACCCTCTCCTCGTTCTCCGCCGCGCACCGCCAGACCTGGAACGGGCTGCGCGACCGGCTCCCCGTACAGCTCTCGGACGTCGGCAACGAAGTGAGTTCGGTGTTCGACGCCATAGACGAAGAGGTCGCCCCGCTCCAGTCCCTGCTGCCCAAGGCGCCGGAGAAGCACCAGAACACCACCCGCCCCGGCTCCACCCAGGACTCCACGGGGCGCGGTCACCCCGCGCAGGACCACCCCACGCCCGCCACCCCGAGCAGGAGCGGCGGCACGGACAGCGGCTCGGCGCGGACCGAGGAGAGGCCAGGTCCGTCGAGCCCCGGCTCGGCCACCTCGTCCGACGAGGGGCTGCTCGGCGGCAGTACGGGCGGCCTGCTCGACCCGCCGCAGAACAGCGTCACCCCCTCGCCGTCCGAGAACGACAAGGACGGCACCGACCGCCCCGGCCCCGACATCACCATCCCGCCCCTGCTGCCCGACCTGCTCCCCGGGCTCGGCATCAAGGCGGAGGACGCCGGCTAGGGCTCTCCGTTGCTCCCTGCCTCCATGCCTCCGTTACGGAGGAATGGAGGCAGGGAGCAATCAGAAGAAGACGGACCGCCGCTGCACCAGCAGATTGTAGAGCGAGTGCTGGATCTGCTCGCGCACCTGATCCGTCAGGTTGAACATCAGCATCGGATCCTCCGCGGCCTCCGGCGGATAGCCGTCCGTCGGGATCGGCTCGCCGAACTGGATGGTCCACTTCGTCGGCAGCGGCAGCGCCCCCAGCGGCCCCAGCCACGGAAAGGTCGGCGTGACCGGGAAGTACGGGAGCCCCAGCAGCCGCGCCAGCGTCCGCGCGTTGCCGATCATCGGGTAGATCTCCTCGGCGCCCACGATCGAGCACGGCACGATCGGCACCCCCGCCCGCAGCGCCGTCGAGACGAACCCGCCCCGCCCGAAGCGCTGGAGCTTGTACCGGTCGCCGAACGGCTTCCCGAGGCCCTTGAACCCCTCGGGCATCACCCCGACGACCTCACCGGCCAGCAGCAGCCGCTCCGCGTCCTCCGCGCACGCCAGCGTGTGCCCGGCCTTCCGCGCCAGCTCGTTGACGACCGGCATCATGAAGACCAGGTCCGCCGCGAGCAGCCGCAGATGCCGGTCCGCCGGATGGTTGTCGTGGACGGCGACCTGCATCATCAGCCCGTCCAGCGGCAGCGTGCCCGAGTGGTTGGCCACCACGAGGGCCCCGCCGTCCGACGGGATGTTCTCGATGCCCTTCACCTCGACACGGAAGTACTTTTCGTACACCGGCCGGATCAGCGACATCAGGACCTGCTCGGTGAGTTCCTTGTCGTAGCCGAACTCGTCGACCTCGTACTCGCCGGTGACCCGCCGGCGCAGGAACGCCAGCCCGCCCGCGAGCCGCCGCTCCCAGCCGCCCCCGCCGTCCGCGGCCGGTGTCCCGGGCCCGTCCGTCCCGGCCCGCTCCGCGTCCTCGGGGGCGTCGCCCGCCCGCGGCTCCGGTACGGGCGTCAGCGGCCCCTGGGCGCGCCGCGACGCACCGTCCTTGCCGTGGTGCTGCCGCCGGCCACCGCCGCCGCCCGCGCCCGTCCCGCCGCCGCCGGAGCCGCCGCCGCGCCGCGACCTCGGCTCCTCGCCGAAGGGGATGACCTTGGCATCAGCCATGTCCGGGGCGCTCCTTGCTGACGAGGGTGGAGAGACGGTCGACGGTACGGCCCACGGCCTCCGGCGGCAGCAGTCCGGCATCCCGGCCGCGCGCGAAGTCCGCGAACGCCTCCGCGGTCGTGTACGACGGCACGAAGCCCAGTGTCTCGCGCATCTGGACCGTGCTCACCACCCGGCCGTGCGTCAGCAGCCGGATCTGCTCCGGTGAGAAGTCCGTCACCCCGACCGTCCGCAGCGCCGTACCGACCCAGGTCACCGCCGGCAGCGGGACCGGCACGGTGGGCCGTCCGAGCCGCCGTGAGCACTGCGAGAGCGTCAGCACCCCGTCCCCGGCCACATTGAACGTGCCGCTGTTGAGCGTCCCGCGCCGCGGCGCCTCCGACGCGATCAGCAGGACGGCGAGCGCGTCGTCCTCGTGGACGAACTGGAGCCGGGGGTCGTAGCCGAAGACCGTCGGCAGGACGGGCAGCGACAGGTACTCGGCGAGCGGCGAGTCCGCCGAGGGCCCCAGGATGTTCGCGAAGCGCAGCACGCAGACCGCCACATCGGGCCTGCGGCGCGCGAAGCCGCGTACGTACCCCTCGACCTCCACCGCGTCCTTGGCGAAGCCACCGCTCGGCAGCGACTTGGGCGGGGTGGTCTCCAGGAAGACCGCCGGGTCCCGGGGCGCCGAGCCGTAGACGCTCGTACTGGACTTCACCACCAGCCGCTGTACGGATGGCGATTTCTGACAAGCGCCGAGGAGCTGCATCGTGCCGATGACGTTGGTCTCCTTGACCGCGGCCCGGCCGCCCGCGCCCAGGGGAGTGCCCGTCACATCGAGGTGGACGACGGTGTCGACGGCGTGCTCGGCCAGGACCCGCGCGATGGCGGGCCGGCGGATGTCCGCCCGGACGAATTCCGCGTCGCCCAGCCCGTGCCCGGGGGTCGCCGCGTCCACGGCGATCACCCGGTCCACGCCGGGTTCGCGTTGCACACGCCGTACGAAACGGCCGCCGAGCTGCCGGGCCGCCCCGGTCACGAGCACGACCTTGCCCAAGATCAGCGCCTTCCCTAGACCTCCGGATCCGCCACGGACCTCCGGATCCGCCTCGTCACCGTAGCGGGTGGCCGTCGCGATGTGACGACCGCCGGACCCACGGCGTCCGACATTTGACCGAGAGACAACCGTGGCCCTCCCACCATGTCGGTGAAAGGGCCACGAATGCGCGTACAGCTATCGCACTTACTTCTTGTTGCGACGCTGAACGCGGGTGCGCTTGAGCAGCTTGCGGTGCTTCTTCTTGGCCATCCGCTTACGCCGCTTCTTGATAACAGAGCCCACGACTACCCTCGCTCACTTCTCTTCACTCGGTGCGGGGCGTCTGGGCCCACACGACCTACGTCGGCCTAGCCTACCCGCCGCCGAGTGAGGGACGTAATCCGAGGCAAACCCAGTCCCCCCATCCCGGCGGCATTCGCCCTCCGACGAGCCCTGGAGGCACGAACGCCGCCGGTCACGGGCACTACGCGGACTCGACCCCCACAAAGGACTCGCGGAGGTACTCGTGAACCGCTTGCTCCGGAACCCGGAAGGACCTGCCCACCCGGATCGCCGGCAGATGACCGCTGTGCACCAAGCGGTACACGGTCATCTTCGACACTCGCATCACCGAGGCGACCTCCGCCACGGTAAGGAACTTGACCTCGTTCAGAGGCCTCTCGCCAGCAACCATGATCCACCTGTACCTTCCGCACCCGACGGCCACCGGCTTCCCCTCCGGTAACTCTTCGTCGCTGTGCGCTCACATCCCAGACTAGGGGCGGGTGATGCGAGTGGGGAAGAGGAGCAGCCTCCGGCCGCCTACTGTGACAGACACGCCCGATTGAGTACATAGCGAGTAAGCGGCAGGTAGTAATCGGACCGCACGGCGTCATCAAGCGGAACGACCACCGACACCCGTCCCTCCGCTTCCCCGACGAAGAGCGCGGGATCGTCCGTGTCGGCCAGGCCGATGGCCTCCACACCGAGCTGACCTGCCCCGCAGACCCAGCCGTGGTCCCCGACGACAAGCCCGGGAAGCGGCCCTCCGGCCTCCGCCAGAGCCTCCAGAACCGCCCGAACCGGCAGCGGTGAGTGGGTATGTGCGCCGGTCTCACGCCCCGCGCGCCGCACGCCGGGTTCCCGCACCAGCGCGACTCCCCGTACGTAGTCGAGGTTGTACGTGCGTACCCCGAACCGGGTCGTTATGTCGATACATCTCCCCTGCGCGGGGGTGAGGACAAGGCATCCCGCCGCCGACAAAGCGTCTGCCAACCCCGCGTAGAAACCGAGCAGCCGATGCGGATGCCCCGTCCCCAGCAACACCGGGACCCGCCGGGCCGCCGCCTCCCCGAGGCGCTCCGCGAACGCGTCCAGCGCCCGCAGCGTCAGCTCCGGATCAATCACATCAGGTCCCGACACATGATCGGAATCGCGCGAGACCCCGCACCGGTCTGCCATCAGAGCGAGCAAGTCCCGTTCATCCCATGCCCATTCGGGATCGATTCCGATCGTCACCCGTGGATCCCTGGCGGCGAAGAGACGGTAGCTGCGCAGACTCTCCTCCCGCGACGTCGCCACAGGACCGGCCAGCCTGGCCGCCAGAAGATGCGCCCGCAGGGCACCGGTGCTCAACACCCCACCGATGCTGCCGCCTTGCCCCCGACACCGGGCCGGAACCCGGGACAGACCGCACGGTTGGCGTAACGACCACTACGAACGGTGCCACAAAGCCCGGTCGCCCGCGCCACGGAGCCCGGCCACCAGCCACCCGGCCACCCGGCCACCCGGTGCGATTTACCGCACGACGGTACGGCCGCTACGCCAGCAGCCCCCGCGCCGGGAACACCGCCCTGCGCGTCGCCAGCACCGCCTGGTCCAGCCGGTCCGCCGGGTCGTACCCCGACTCCCACGACCGCCAGGCCGGCGTCCGCCCGTCCGTCATCCGGCCGGGACCCCACTGCCGCGTCCGCGCGTACACCTCGTGCCGCCAGGAGTCCGGCGGCTCCGACAGCGGATCGACCGGCGCGTGCCCCGCGATCCCCACCAGATGGGTCCAGGACCGCGGCACCACGTCCACCACCGCGTACCCGCCCCCGCCGAGCGCCAGCCACCGCCCGCGCTCCGCGTACTCGTGCGCCAGATCGTGACAGGACGCCTGCACCGCCCGCTGCGCGTCCAGCGACACCGCGAGATGCGCGAGCGGGTCCTCGAAGTGTGTGTCGGCGCCGTGCTGCGACACCAGCACCTGCGGCCGGAAGTCCGCCAGCAGCTCCGGCACCACGGCGTGGAAGGCCCGCAGCCACCCCTCGTCGCCCGTCCCCGCCGGCAGCGCCACATTGACCGCACCGCCCTCTCCCGCACCCGCGCCGGTCTCCTCCGGCCATCCGGTGCCCGGGAAGAGCGTCCGGGGGTGCTCGTGCAGCGACACCGTGAGCACCCGCGGGTCCTCCCAGAACGCCGCCTGCACACCGTCCCCGTGGTGCACGTCCACATCGACGTACGCGACCCGCTCCGCCCCCAGCTCCAGCAGGCGCGCGATCGCGAGGGCCGCGTCGTTGTAGACACAGAAGCCGGACGCCGCCCCCGGCATCGCGTGGTGCAGCCCGCCCGCGAAGTTCACCGCGTGCGCGCACTCCCCGCGCCACAGCGCCTCCGCCGCGCCCACCGACTGCCCGGCGATCAGCGCCGACGCCTCGTGCATCCCGGCGAACGCCGGATCGTCCTCCGTACCGAGCCCGTACGACGCCTCCGCGCCCCGCGGGTCGAGCGAGGCACGCCGTACCGCGTCCACGTACTCCTGACGGTGGACGAGCCGCAGCGTCGAGTCCCCCGCGGGCGGCGCCGCGACGACGTCGACCGCTCTGTCCAGCCCGTACGCCCGCACCAACCCCATGGTCAGCGAGAGCCGTACCGGGTCCATCGGGTGGCTGGGCCCGAAGTCGTACGCCGTGACTGCGTCATCCCACATCAACCGTGCGCGGCCGCTCATGCCCGCCACCGTATCGGTCCTCCCCCGCCGCGAACGAGCGGGCGTACACCAGGGTCACGAGGACCATCACCATCGGCACGAGCATGGCCCCGCGATAACTCCACGCGTCGCCCAACGCCCCCACCAGCGGCGACCCGACCAGAAACCCCACGTAGTTGAAGACATTGAGCCGGGCCACCGCGGCATCGCTCCCGCCCGGGAAGAGCCGTCCCGCCGCCGCGAACGTCTGCGGCACGATCACACACAGCCCGAGCCCCAGCACCGTGAACCCGAGGATCCCCGTCCACGCCCCCGGAGCCAGCGCCACCACCGCGAACCCGCCCCCCGCCAGCAGCGACCCGCACCGCACGACGACCACGGACCCGAACCGCCGCACCCCCAGATCCCCGACCGCACGCCCCAGCAACGTGGTCACCATGTAGGCGTTGTACGGAACGGTGGCCAGCTCCTCCGAACTGCCCAGCACGTCCTGGAGGTACTTGGCGCTCCAGTTGGAGACGGTCGAGTCCCCGATGTACGCGAAGCACATGACCAGGCAGAGCGGCAGCAACACCCGAAACCCCACCGGCGCACGCCCCCCGGCCGGCCTCGAAACCCCCTTCCGCTCCCTCTCGTCCTCCCCTTCCTCGCTCTGCCGGGCATCCACGTACCAGCGGGAGCCGACGAGCGCGGCCGGCAACAGCACCACCACGACCGGCAGATACGACACGAGCAGCGGCAGATGCCCGTGCGCCCCCACCCAGGCGAGCGAGGCCCCGGCGATCCCGCCGAGGCTGAACGCCGCGTGGAAGCCGAGCATGATGCTGCGCCCGTACGCCCGCTGGAGGCTGACGCCGAGCATGTTCATCGACGCGTCGAGCGCGCCGACGGAGAGCCCGAACGCCCCCAGCGCGAGCGCGAGCTGCCCCACGGCGTCCCCGGCGCCGACGCCGAGCAGGGCCAGCAGGACGACGGGCTGGGAACAGCGCAGCACGAGGCCGGGCCGTATCCGTACGACCAGCTTCTCCGTGGCGACACTGCCGACACCGGCCAGCACGGGCACGGCCGCGAGGAAGAGGGGGAGCAGGGCGTCGGATATCCCGTACCGGTCCTGGATCGCCGGGATACGGGTCACCAGAAGGGCGAAGCTCACCCCTTGGACGAAGAAACTGAACGCCAGCGAGAACCGACCGTGCCGCAACCGCACATCTGTCCGCACATCTGTCATGGCCGGACAGCGTAAGGCGCCCGTCTACCCATGGGTAGGTGGATCAGGCGACGGATCGGCCGAGCAGCCCCGGCAGTTCGGACATCCGCGCGAAGTACCCGGTGGCCCCGGGCAGCTTCCCGGCGGGCGTCATCGCCGTGAACGCGTACACGTCCATGCCCGCGGCCAGGGCGGCCCGGACGCCGAGGGGGCTGTCCTCGACGACGGCACACCGCTCGGGGGCGACGCCCATCCGGGCAGCGGCGTGCAGGAAGAGATCGGGCGCCGGCTTCCCGCGGTCGACGTCCTGGGCGCTGAAGACGACGTTCCCCCCGCCGTTCCTCTCGCCGTTCTCCCTGTGGGGGAACAGCCGGTCGAGACCGGTCTTCCGGTGCCCGACCCGGATCCGCTCGTGGCTCCCGGAGGAGGCGAGGCAGTACGGCACCGCGTCGGCGGCCAGCTTCTCGATCACCTCGACGGCCCCTTCGACCGGCGTCAGCTCCCGCTCGAAGGCGGCGAAGACGCGGGCGTGCAGCTCCTCGTCGAACTCCGCGGGCAGCCGCTGCCCGGTCCGCTCGCGCACCAGATCGTGGACGCGGTGCACGGCGGCCCCCATGAAGTCCCGCAGGGAGTCCTCGTACGAGGTGGGGTGGCCCAGTTCGGTGAGATAGCCGGCCAGGATGGTGTTGGAGAGCCGCTCGCTGTCGACGAGGACACCGTCGTTGTCGAAGATGACGAGTTCATAGCGCATACCGTCGAGCCTAAAGGGCCCGGAACGCAGAAATGCCCCGCACCAGAAGGTGCGGGGCATTCCCACAATAATTGTTCGGCGGCGTCCTACTCTCCCACAGGGTCCC
>NZ_JBHZDA010000066.1:0-38425 GCF_042755665.1 Streptomyces sp. NPDC059142 | reverse complement strand
CGCCACCACCTGGTTCACGGTCATCGCCATCGCCGTCGAACTCGGCGGACTCGTCAACCTCGACCCCGGGGGGGGGGTGGGGCCCCGGCGGCCCCCCACACCCCCCCCCCCGCCCCCAGGGGTGCGGTGGAGCCTCAGCTCTCCTCTTCGTCCCCGGCCTCCTCGTCGAGTCCCTGGTCCAGGACGCGCCCCTCACCGGGGGCGAGGGTGGAGAGGATCCGGTCCAGATCGTCTATCGAGGCGAACTCGACGACGATCTTCCCCTTCTTCTGCCCGAGGTCGACCTTCACCCGGGTCTCGAAGCGGTCGGAGAGCCGCGACGCCAGATCGCTCAGCGCCGGGGACAGCCGGGCGCCGGCCCGCGGGCCCTTCGACTTCGGCGCGGTCTGCGGACGCGACCCCATCAGGGTCACGATCTCCTCGACCGCCCGCACGGAGAGACCTTCGGCCACGATGCGGTGGGCGAGCTGGTTCTGCTCCTCCGAGTCCTCCACCGACAGCAGCGCCCTGGCATGACCGGCGGAGAGCACTCCGGCAGCCACCCGGCGCTGCACCGAAGGGGAGAGACGCAGCAGCCGCAGGGTGTTGGAGACCTGCGGACGCGAACGCCCGATCCGGTCGGCGAGCTGGTCGTGCGTGCAGTTGAAGTCCTTGAGCAACTGGTCGTAGGCCGCGGCCTCCTCCAGCGGGTTCAACTGAGCGCGGTGCAGGTTCTCCAGCAGCGCGTCCAGAAGCAGCTTCTCGTCGTCCGTGGCGCGGACGATGGCGGGGATGCGCTCCAGACCCGCCTCCCGGCAGGCCCTCCAGCGCCGCTCGCCCATGATGAGCTCATAGCGCTCCGGCCCCACCTGCCGTACGACGACGGGCTGGAGAAGCCCCACCTCCTTGATGGAAGTGACCAGCTCCGCGAGGGCGTCCTCGTCGAACACCTCACGGGGCTGCCGGGGGTTCGGCGTGATCGAGTCGATCGGCACCTCGGCGAAGTGGGCTCCGGCCACGGCCGGCTCGGGCGCCGCCGTGCGGTCCGGTACGACAGGCTCCGTCTCCGGGGAGACGGTGGCCGTCGGCAGCGACGTCACCTTCGCGGCGGCGACTCCCCGCTCCGCCGTCATCACCGGGGCACCGCCCGGAGAGGCCGTGTCCGCCCCGGGGACGGACACCGGCTGCTGCTCCTGCGGAGCGGCGGGGATCAGTGCACCGAGCCCACGCCCCAATCCTCTACGTCGCTCGCTCACTGGATCCCCTCCGACATGCTCTGCTGGCTGTTCTGGATACCCACATGGGCCTGCTGGGCGTCATAGTGGACCCCCACCCCCCGCAGGGCGATCTCACGGGCGGCTTCGAGGTACGAGAGGGATCCGCTGGAACCCGGATCATAAGTCAGCACCGTCTGCCCGTAGCTCGGCGCCTCCGAGATACGGACCGACCGGGGGATGCTCGTCCGCAGCACCTCGTTGCCGAAGTGGCTCCGCACCTCGTCCGCCACCTGTGAGGCGAGCCGTGTCCGGCCGTCGTACATGGTGAGCAGAATCGTCGAGACATGCAGCGTGGGGTTGAGATGCCCCCGCACCAGATCGACGTTCCGCAGCAACTGGCCCAACCCTTCCAGTGCGTAGTACTCGCACTGGATGGGGATCAGGACCTCCGCGCCCGCGACCATCGCGTTGACGGTCAGCAGGCCGAGCGAGGGCGGGCAGTCGATGAGGATGTAGTCCAGTGGCTGCTCATACGCCTCGATCGCCCGTTGCAGTCGGCTCTCCCGTGCCACCAGGGACACCAGCTCGATCTCCGCACCGGCGAGATCGATGGTGGCCGGGGCACAGAAGAGACCTTCGACGTCCGGGACAGGCTGGACCACCTCGGAGAGCGGCTTGCTCTCCACCAGGACGTCATAGATCGACGGTACTTCGGCATGGTGGTCGATCCCCAGCGCCGTGGAGGCGTTGCCCTGTGGATCGAGGTCGACCACCAGCACGCGCGCGCCATGGAGCGCGAGCGACGCGGCGAGGTTGACCGTGGTGGTGGTCTTGCCTACGCCGCCCTTCTGGTTGGCGACGACCATGACACGTGTCTGTTCGGGGCGGGGCAGACCCTCGCCGGCCCGGCCCAGTGCCTCCACCGCCAGTTGGGCGGCGTGGCCAATGGGGGTGTCGTCCATCGGGGGCGGTGTTTCACGTGAAACGTCCTCCCCCTGCGACTCGGTGCGGGGACCGGGGACCGGATCGGTCATCGGTCCCGCGATGTTGGCGTCGGACCGCAAGGATTCACTCTCCTCGACTTCAGACTCGCAATGGACAGAGCCTGCCATGCTTTCGGGGTCGTGAACCAGCGAGGCCCGTGGATCTGTGGATGAATCCGCGTCTGTAGACAACCCCGCCCCCCGTACGAGGGGTTTTCGGCCGCGCGGTGTGGCAGACGCGCGGCCTCGGGTGATGATGCCCTGCAGCAGTGAGCGACGTTTCACGTGAAACACGATGCACGCGCCGCGGGGCTAGACCATCACGACACTCCGCAATGCATAGGTATGGCAGCTTGTATGGACCATCACCGATAGCCACTGAGGACTGTACGGCTCAACGGCGGCGCCGTGCACGGCCGGCCCGCGCGGCCTTGGCCCGCTTCGTCGCGAACCGCACCCCGCCGGGGCTCTCCCCGACCTCCACCCGCACCACCGTGGCGAGTGGATCGACGATGCCCTCCCCGACCTGGAGCACCGAGGTCTCCACCACGCCGAGCTTGCTCAGCGCCGCACGGGCCCCGTTGATCTCCTCCTCGGCCGTGTCGCCCTTCAGCGCCAGCATCTCGCCGTAGGGACGCAGCAGCGGCACCCCCCAGCCCGCCAGCCGGTCCAGCGGCGCCACCGCCCGTGCCGTCACCACATGGACGGGCTGGAGCGTGCCGAGGACCTCCTCGGCCCGGCCCCGTACCACCGTCACATGGTCCAGGCCCAGCAGCTCGACGACTTCCTGGAGGAAGTTCGTCCGTCGCAGCAGCGGCTCCAGCAGCGTGATCTTCAGATCCGGCCGGACCAGGGCCAGCGGGATCCCGGGGAGACCCGCGCCCGAGCCGACATCGCAGACCATCACGCCCTCGGGCACGACCTCGGAGAGCACCGCGCAGTTCAACATGTGCCGCTCCCACAGGCGCGGCACCTCGCGGGGGCCGATCAGACCGCGCTTGACGCCCGCGTCCGCCAGCAGCTCCGCGTAGCGGACAGCCTCCGGAAAGAACTCACCGAAAACAGTGCGCGCCTCGTCCGGTGCGGGGGGAAGCTCTGCTGCCTCCGTCACGGGAACCGTCCTTCCATACCGAACCACCCAGCGGTGGCTGACTATCAGGCTGACAAAGATCGGCCCCGCCTGCGCGACAGGCGGGGCCGAAAACGTTGAACCACTCAGGCAGGGAGCACCACGACGAAGCGCTCGGGCTCCTCGCCCTCGGACTCGCTGCGCAGACCGGCGGCGGCGACCGCGTCGTGCACGACCTTCCGCTCGAAGGGCGTCATCGGGCTCAGCTTCACCGGCTCACCGGTGCTCTTCACCTCGTCCGCCGCCTTGGCACCCAGCTCGGCCAGCTCGGTGCGCTTCTTGGCCCGGAAACCCGCGATGTCCAGCATGAGCCGGCTGCGGTCCCCGGTCTCCCGGTGGACAGCGAGCCGCGTCAGCTCCTGAAGTGCCTCCAGGACCTCGCCGTCGCGCCCCACCAGCTTCTGAAGATCCCCACCGGCCGCGTCGCTGATGATCGAGACCGCGGCCCGGTCTGCCTCGACGTCCATGTCGATATCGCCGTCGAGATCGGCGATGTCGAGCAGGCCCTCAAGGTAGTCGGCCGCGATCTCCCCTTCCTGCTCCAGGCGGGTCAGGGTGTCGCTCCCCTCGGGAGCGGCGGAGATGGTGCCTTCCGTCACGGATGGACTCCTTCTTGATTCTTACTTCTTGGTGGGGTGCTTGGGCCGCTGCTGACCCTTGCGCTGCCCGGACTTGGCCTTCTGGCGTGTGGCACCGGCGGCCGGCTTGCCCGATGGCTTGGACGTGGTGTCCTGCGGCTCGTCCTTCTTCTGCAACGAGGTCTTCGCCTGCGGCTCGGCCGCCTCGGCGTCATCGGGCGCCGACTTCTCCGCAGCGGCCTGGGTCGCGGTGGCCTGCCGCTGTGCCTTGGTCTGGCGCTTGGGCTGCTGGCGCCTGGCCGCGGCACCCGCCTCGGCCTCGGCGGCGGCGGTGTCGCTCTTGATCACCGTGCCGTCGGGCTGCGCGGCCAGACCCGACTTGCCCAGACCCACCACGAACTTGCGCTCGTTGTCGTTGCGGTCCGGACCCTTGGCCACGATCGCCTGCACGACAGAACGCTTGCGGCGCGACCGCACCTCGCCGTGCGCGGTGATGCTCTTCAGCAGACGCTGCAGGTACTGGTCCTGCGCCTTGCTGCCCGGGGTCGGGTTCTGGTTGATCACGTACATCTGCTGGCCCATGGTCCACACGTTGGTGGTCAGCCAGTAGACGAGCACACCGACGGGGAAGTTCACGCCGGTGACCGCGAAGATCAGGGGGAAGATGTACATCAGCATCTTCTGCTGCTGCATGTACGGCGTCTTGACCGTGAGGTCGACGTTCTTCGTCATGAGCTGGCGCTGCGTGTAGAACTGCGACGCCGACATCAGGACGATCATGATCGCGGTGACGATCCGTACATCGGTCAGCGACGCGTTGAGCGAGGCGACCTTCTCGCTGCTGTCCAGGAACTTGGCGGCCAGCGGGGCTCCGAAGATGTGCGCCTGGCGCGCGCTGTCCAGCAGCCCCTGGTTGATCACGCCGATGGTCTTGCCGCTCGCGATGCTGGAGAGCACGTGGTAGAGCGCGAAGAAGAACGGCGACTGCGCCAGGATGGGCAGACACGAGGAGAGCGGGTTCGTACCCGTCTCCTTGTACAGCTTCATCATCTCTTCGGACTGACGCTGTTTGTCGTTCTTGTAGCGCTCCTGGATCGCCTTCATCTTGGGCTGGAGCACCTGCATGTTCCGCGTCGACTTGATCTGCTTCACGAAGAGCGGGATCAGACAGATACGGATCAGTACCACCAGGGACACGATGGACAGTCCCCAGGCCCAGCCCGTGTCGGGGCCGAAAATCATCCCGTACAGCGAGTGGAACTGGACGATGACCCAGGAAACAGGTGTGGTGATAAAACTGAAGAGACTGGCAATCGTGTCCACTAATCAGGCTCCTTGAGCTTTGGGCGAGGTCTCTGCGGCCGGGCTCGGGGTGTCGGGGGCCGATCCCCCGGAAGGCACGCCGTCAGCGGGCCGCCCGCCCTTACCGCCGCGCCACGCGTTGCGCAGCAGTTCATGCCATCGAGGCCGTTTCCGCGGCGGGACATGGTCCACACCGCCCGGCGACCACGGATTGCACCGCAGAATGCGCCAGGCGGTCAGCGCCGTGCCCTTCACCGCGCCATGGCGGTCGATGGCCGTATATCCGTAGTGCGAACACGACGGGTAGTACCGGCAGACAGGCCCGAGGAGCGGGCTGATCGTCCACTGGTACAGCTTGATCAGAGCCAGCAGCGGGTACTTCATCGCGCGCCCCCTCCCAGCAGCCGCCGGAGAGCGGCGTCCAGGTCTCGGGCCAGCAGTGCATGGTCGGCGTCACCTGATCCGGGCAGCGCCCGTACGACAACCAGGCTACCGGGGGGCAGCGCGGACAGTCGGTCGCGTATGAGATGGCGCAGGCGCCGCTTCACGCGGTTCCGTACGACCGCTCCGCCCACCGCTTTGCTTACGACGAAACCCGCACGCACCGGGGAAGCGCTCTCCCCAGGCGCGTGCGGGTCCGTTGCACCGCTGTTCAGATGGACGACGAGGAGCGGGCGTCCTGCCCGGCGGCCTCGTCGTACCGCGGTCGCGAAGTCCTCGCGCCGCCTCAGCCGATTCTCGGTAGGCAGCACGTCATGACCTGTTTGTCAGCAGGCGATCAGGCGGACAGACGGGCGCGACCCTTGCTGCGACGCGTCGCGAGAATCGCGCGGCCGGCACGGGTACGCATCCGCAGCCGGAACCCGTGGGTCTTGGCGCGACGGCGGTTGTTCGGCTGGAAGGTGCGCTTGCTCACTCGGGGGCTCCAGAAAATGATGTGTGGATGGCGGGACATCGCCTGGCTGTCACCGTGCGCCCACGAGAAGCTGAGAAGCTCGCGATCACGCCCGAGTGCACCGCTTCACAACCACAGATCGTGATCTTTGCCCATCGGAGGCAGGCGGCAGCAGCCATCGACAACTCGACCTGGTCACGGTACGCGCGGCTACGCCATCCGGTCAAACCAGCTCGGTGCCGGTCTCCATTGTGCACAGGCTGTGGACAACAACTTGAACCGCGCGGGTCGGCCTGACTACCTTGGCGGAGACCGCCCCCTATGCGCCGGTCGGTCTTCACCCCGGCGTTCCCCGCCGGCCTTCCCACCCCGTCCCGAGAAGCACACATTCGTGGGACCAGCGAGAGAGCGTGCCTTGTGGCTGATGTACCTGCCGATCTTGCCGCAGTGTGGCCACGAGTGCTGGAGCAACTCCTCAGGGAGGGCCAGCAGGGGGTAGAGCCCAAAGACAAACAGTGGATCGAACGGTGCCAGCCGCTGGCCCTGGTCGCCGACACCGCGCTGCTCGCCGTCCCCAACGAATGGGGCAAGCGGGTCCTCGAAGGCCGTCTCGCCCCTCTCATCAGCGAGACCCTGAGCCATGAGTGCGGGCGGCCCATCCGGATCGCGATCACCGTCGACGACTCGGCGGGCGAACCCACCCCGCCGGCCCCGCCCGTACCCCAGCAGCACCGTTATCAGGGACCGCACCACGACGAGCCGCGCCAGGACGACGGTTACGACGGCTACGGGCACCGCCCCTCCGACGACGGCATGCCGTCCGTACGCCCCGCCTACCCGGACTACCCGCAGCAGCGCCCCGACCCCGGCGCCTGGCCGCGGACCCAGGAGGACCTGTCCTGGCAGTCCCGCTCCGGCGGCTACCAGGACCGTGACCCGTACGCCACCGCACGGCCGCAGCACCACGACTACCGGCAGCCCCAGGGCCAGGACCGGTCCCTGTACGAGCGCCCCGTCGACCAGCACGCCCAGCACGACCAGCACGACCACCGCGGCCGGCACGACCTCCAGGAGCCGCCGGCGCCCCGCCACGGCGGCGGGCAGAGCGTCGGCCGCGCGCGGGCCGGGGCGCCGGGACCGCTGGGCGCCCAGCCCGCTCCCGCGCCGGGCCCGGGCGAGCCGCAGGCCCGGCTCAACCCCAAGTACCTCTTCGACACCTTCGTCATCGGCGCGTCCAACCGTTTCGCGCACGCGGCGGCGGTCGCCGTCGCCGAGGCGCCGGCCAAGGCGTACAACCCGCTCTTCATCTACGGCGAGTCCGGGCTCGGCAAGACCCACCTGCTCCACGCCATCGGGCACTACGCGCGCAGCCTCTACCCCGGTACACGGGTGCGCTACGTCAGCTCCGAGGAGTTCACGAACGAGTTCATCAACTCGATCCGGGACGGCAAGGGCGACACCTTCCGCAAGCGGTACCGCGATGTCGACATCCTCCTGGTCGACGACATCCAGTTCCTGGCGTCCAAGGAGTCGACGCAGGAGGAGTTCTTCCACACGTTCAACACGCTCCACAACGCCAACAAGCAGATCGTGCTCTCCTCGGACCGGCCCCCCAAGCAACTGATCACGCTGGAGGACCGGCTGCGCAACCGCTTCGAGTGGGGGCTGACCACGGACGTCCAGCCGCCGGAGCTGGAGACCCGGATCGCGATCCTCCGCAAGAAGGCGGTCCAGGAGCAGCTCAACGCTCCGCCCGAGGTGCTGGAGTTCATCGCCTCGCGGATCTCGCGCAACATCCGTGAGCTGGAGGGGGCGCTCATCCGGGTCACGGCGTTCGCCTCGCTCAACCGGCAGCCGGTGGATCTGGGGCTGACCGAGATCGTGCTGAAGGACCTGATCCCCGGCAGCGAGGACGCGGCCCCGGAGATCACCGCGACCAACATCATGGCGGCGACCGCCGACTACTTCGGGCTGTCGGTGGACGACCTCTGCGGTTCCTCGCGGAGCCGGGTGCTGGTGACGGCGCGCCAGATCGCGATGTACCTCTGCCGTGAGCTGACCGATCTCTCGCTGCCGAAGATCGGCGCGCAGTTCGGCGGGCGCGACCACACGACGGTCATGCACGCGGACCGGAAGATCCGCGCGCTGATGGCCGAGCGCCGCTCGATCTACAACCAGGTGACCGAACTCACCAACCGCATCAAGAACGGCTGAGAGCGAGCGCGGCCCGCGAGCAGCTCCACCGGCGGGCAGAGGGCTCCATCGGCGAGCAGAAGGCTCCACCGGCGAGCAGGAGCGCTCCCGCGGCGACCGCGGCCCGCCGCCGACCGCCGTCCGACGGCGCTCACGAGGGCGTCCGGGACCCCGTCCGAGACGGTCCCGGGCGCCCTTTCGCCGTCCCGGAGGGCGCACGGCGCCCCCTCCGGCGTGTCATCGGCCGCCCTCGCTGTTCGAATACGCGGTGGCGCGAAGGTCTTCTCCACAGATTCGGGCAGAATCTTCCGTCCACAGCCTGGGGACCCCGGAGTTGTCCCGATCGTGTCCACAGGGGAGGCTGCCGGCCGGACATCGGTCCAGGTCAGGGGGGTGTGGATTTGTGGTTGACGCCGCTCCACAGCCTGTGGACGGAAAACTCGTCCACAGGGCGTCCGGGATCTTGTCCACCGGCGGCCCACAGGCAGGCCGCCGTCGCCCACAGCTTCTCCACAGCCCTGTCCACTGTTCGGCAACGAAACACCGGGGATCGCTGAGTCGAGTGAAAGGCGTCACACCAAGGAGGCCGGTTGGGCTGTGGGGAACGTGGGTAAAACTGGGGACGCGGCTGGGGAGAAGTCACGGTGTCCTGTGCATGGGGTGTGCAGAACTTTCCGCCGTCCACAGAAGAGCCGAGTTCTCCACGGCTCCACCCACAAGTCCGGTGGATAAAAAAACGGGCTTGACCTGCGCAGACGGCGTTATCCACGGTTTCCACAGGGCCTACTACTACTACCCCTGAGAGTTAGCCAGGAGTCCGTTTCGAAGCAGGGCCTGTGCACAACTTCGCGGCCGACCATCCGGAACGTCTCGCCTCGACTTGACCCGCGACAGCACCGAGTGTCGGTGCCGTACGTCAGACTGGTCCCCGGCATCCCAGCCGACGACGAAGGCCAGCAGGGCGAGCGAGCAACAGCAGGAGGCGGTTCCGGTGAAGATCCGGGTGGAGCGCGATGTACTCGCGGAGGCGGTGGCCTGGGTGGCCCGTAGCCTTCCGGCCCGTCCGCCGGCGCCGGTGCTCGCTGGCCTTCTGCTGAAGGCGGAGGACGGCGCGCTCAGCTTCTCCAGCTTCGACTACGAGGTCTCGGCGCGGGTCTCGGTGGACGCGGAGGTGGAGGAGGACGGCACCGTCCTCGTCTCCGGTCGGCTGCTCGCCGACATCTGCCGCGCGCTGCCCAACCGTCCGGTGGAGATCTCCACAGACGGTGTACGGGCGACCGTGGTCTGCGGCTCCTCGCGGTTCACCCTCCACACACTCCCTGTGGAGGAGTACCCGGCGCTGCCGCAGATGCCGACCGCGACCGGCACCGTCCCCGGTGAGGTCTTCGCCTCCGCCGCCTCCCAGGTCGCCATCGCCGCGGGCCGGGACGACACGCTGCCCGTTCTCACCGGTGTACGGATCGAGATCGAGGGCGACACGGTCACCCTGGCCTCGACCGACCGCTACCGCTTCGCGGTCCGCGAGTTCCTGTGGAAGCCGGAGTCCCCGGACATCTCCGCGGTCGCCCTGGTGCCCGCCAAGACGCTGCTGGACACCGCCAAGGCGCTCACCAACGGCGACACGGTCACGCTGGCGCTCTCCGGCTCCGGCGCGGGCGAGGGCCTGATCGGCTTCGAGGGCGCGGGACGGCGGACGACGACCCGCCTCCTGGAGGGCGATCTGCCGAAGTACCGCACGCTCTTCCCGACCGAGTTCAACTCGGTCGCGGTGATCGAGACCGCCCCGTTCGTCGAGGCCGTCAAGCGCGTGGCCCTGGTCGCGGAGCGCAACACCCCCGTACGGCTCAGCTTCGAGCAGGGTGTTCTCATCCTGGAGGCCGGGTCCAGCGACGACGCACAGGCTGTGGAGCGGGTCGAAGCGCAGCTCGACGGCGACGACATCTCCATCGCCTTCAACCCGACCTTCCTGCTGGACGGTCTGAGCGCGATCGACTCCCCGGTGGCCCAGCTCTCCTTCACGACGTCCACGAAGCCGGCGCTGCTCAGCGGCCGCCCGGCCGTCGACGCCGAGGCGGACGAGGCGTACAAGTACCTGATCATGCCGGTACGCCTGAGCGGCTGACCCCACAGGTGAGTGGCCGGGTCCGGGCGTAGGCTCGGACCCGGGTACGAATCGCCTCAACGCTTAAGGAACGCCTGATGGAGCTCGGTCTTGTGGGTCTCGGCAAGATGGGCGGCAACATGCGCGAGCGCATCCGCCGCGCCGGCCACACCGTCATCGGATACGACCGCAATCCGGACCTCGCGGACGTCCACAGTCTCAAGGAGCTGGTGGACAAGCTCAAGGGTCCGCGCGTGGTCTGGGTGATGGTCCCCGCGGGTGCCGCGACCCAGGCGACGGTCGACGAGCTGGCCGAGCTGCTCTCCCCCGGCGATGTCGTGGTCGACGGCGGTAACTCCCGCTGGACCGACGACGAGAAGCACGCGGTCGAGCTGGGCATCAAGGGCATCGGCTTCCTCGACTGCGGTGTCTCCGGCGGTGTCTGGGGCCTCGACAACGGCTATGCGCTGATGTACGGCGGCGACCCGGAGCATGTGGCGAAGGTCGAGCCGATCTTCGACGCGCTCAAGCCCGAGGGGAACTTCGGCTCGGTGCACGCCGGCAAGGTCGGCGCGGGTCACTTCGCCAAGATGGTCCACAACGGCATCGAGTACGCCATGATGCAGGCCTACGCCGAGGGCTGGGAGCTGCTGGAGAAGGCCGACTCGGTCACCGATGTCCGTGAGGTCTTCCGCTCCTGGCAGGAGGGCACGGTCATCCGCTCCTGGCTGCTGGACCTGGCGGTCAACGCGCTGGACCAGGACGAGCACCTGGACCAGCTCCGGGGGTACGCGGCGGACTCGGGCGAGGGCCGGTGGACGGTCGAGGCGGCCATCGACCACGCGGTGCCGCTGCCCGCGATCACCGCGTCGCTCTTCGCGCGGTTCGCCTCGCGCCAGGACGACTCGCCGCAGATGAAGATGGTCGCGGCGCTGCGCAACCAGTTCGGCGGCCATGCCGTCGAGTCGGCCGGCGACAAGTAAGTGACATTCGGGGAGGTCCGCGCACAGCCATGCACGTGACGCATCTGTCGCTGGCCGACTTCCGGTCGTACGCCCGGGTGGAGGTGCCCCTCGACCCGGGCGTCACCGCGTTCGTGGGGGCGAACGGGCAGGGCAAGACGAATCTGGTCGAGGCGGTCGGCTATCTGGCGACGCTCGGCAGCCACCGGGTCTCCTCGGACGCTCCGCTGGTACGGATGGGCGCGGAGCGCGCGGTGATCCGGGCGGCGGTCACCCAGGGCGAGCGTTCGCAGCTCGTGGAGCTGGAGCTGAACCCGGGCCGCGCCAATCGGGCCCGTATCAACCGGTCGTCGCAGGTCAAGCCACGTGACGTGGTCGGGATCGTACGGACGGTGCTCTTCGCGCCGGAGGATCTGGCGCTGGTGAAGGGCGATCCGGGCGAGCGCCGCCGGTTCCTGGACGAGCTGATCACCGCGCGGTCGCCGCGGATGGCGGGGGTGCGGTCGGACTACGACCGGGTGCTCCGGCAGCGGAACACGCTGCTGAAGTCGGCGGCGATGGCGCGACGGCACGGTGGGCGGGGCATGGACCTGTCCACGCTGGACGTCTGGGACCAGCATCTGGCGCGCGCCGGGGCGGAGCTGCTGGCGCAGCGGGTCGATCTGATCGCGACGCTCCAGCCGCTGGCGGACAAGGCGTACGAGCAGTTGGCGCCGGGCGGTGGTCCGGTGGCGCTGGAGTACCGTTCCTCCGCCGGTGGTCCCGGCGGTGACGAGACCGCCGCGGGCGCGCCGGGCCCGGGTGAGCCGGCTGCCGGGTCCTCGCGGGACGAGCTGTACGCGCATCTGCTGGCGGCGCTGGCCGAGGTGCGCAAGCAGGAGATCGAGCGGGGTGTGACGCTGGTCGGGCCGCACCGGGACGATCTGGTGCTGAAGCTGGGCCGGCTGCCGGCGAAGGGGTACGCGAGCCACGGCGAGTCCTGGTCGTACGCGCTGGCGCTGCGGCTGGCCTCGTACGATCTGCTGCGCGCCGAGGGCAACGAGCCGGTGCTGGTGCTGGACGACGTGTTCGCCGAGCTGGACGCGCGGCGGCGGGAGCGGCTGGCGGAGCTGGTGGCTCCGGGGGAGCAGGTGCTGGTGACGGCGGCGGTGGACGACGATGTGCCGGGTGTGCTGGCCGGGGCGCGGTTCGCGGTGGCCGAGGGTGCGGTGGAGCGCGTATGAGTCTGCCGGGAATGCCGGGGATCCCGGGAACACCGGGGTCGGGAGCCGGGCCCGGGGCCGGTCCTTCTGTGCCGTCGTCGGCCCCGTCGGGGCCCGAGCCGTCCGGGGTGGATCTGGCCCGGGTCGCGCTGCGGGCGGCGAAGGAGCAGGCGCGTGCCCGGGGGAACGCCGTACAGCAGAAGAAGCAGGCGAGGCGGGGCGGTGGGCTGCGCTCGGGGGCGCGGGCCGACGGGCGTGATCCGCTGCCGCTGGGTGCGGCGATCAACCGGCTGATCATGGAGCGGGGCTGGGAGACGCCGGCCGCCGTGGGCGGGGTGATGGGCCGCTGGCCGCAGATCGTCGGGGAGGACCTGGCGAAGCACTGTGTGCCGCAGCGTTACGACGACGCCGAGGACGCGCGGGTGCTGACCGTGCAGTGCGATTCCACGGTGTGGGCGACGCAGCTCCGGCTGCTGGCGCCGCGCCTGGTGGCCCGGCTGAACGAGGACCTGGGGCAGGGCACGGTCCGGATGATCAAGGTGCTGGGGCCGGGGGGCCCGCCGCAGCGGTACGGCCGCCTCCGGGCGCCGGGGAGCACGGGGCCCGGCGACACGTACGGCTGAGGCGGCCGGGCGCCGCGTGCCGGGCGCCGCGTGCCGGGCGCCCGTGGCGTCGCGGGCGGCCCCTTCCGGATGCCGGGACGGATACGGGCGGAGCCCCCGGATGCCGTGCGGCCGGGGGCCGGGGCGCGCGCCTCGCCCGTATCCGTATACGTCCTGGTCGCCTTCTCCCCTTTCTCCCCTTCTCTCCGCCCGCCTCCGTGTGGCACCGATCCTTCTCACGAGCCGTCCTCCTCACCGGGGACGGCTCGTCCCGTTCCGTACCTCCTGAGTCCGCTGTGACCTGGGAGAGCGTGGGGGGAGATTGAGGTGTCCCTCACCGTAGCGGGAGGTTGACAGGCCGAAGCGCTCAACGCCGGTGTGAGCCTCTTGGAGCCCCTTCCCGAATATGGGGAGTCGGAGGCTGCTCGTCCAGGGCGGCACATGCGGACTCAGGTACCGGCAAACCCCCATTCGGGTCGGCGCTACCGGTAGACTGATGGAAAATCCCGCGCTGCTTGCGGGGGACTGTCAACAGATGCTGACACAAGCCGAACGACGCAGCCGCTCCCGCTTGCTCGGAGGACGGCCTGTGCTGTGCCAGAAAGGGCGCTTCGTGGCCGATTCCGGCAACCCCAATGAGAAGACCCCGTCCGTCGCCACTGGCGAGCACGGCGAGGTAACCGCCGCGTACGACGCCAGTGCCATCACCGTCCTCGAGGGCCTGGACGCGGTCCGCAAGCGGCCCGGCATGTACATCGGCTCCACCGGTGAGCGCGGGCTCCACCACCTTGTGCAGGAAGTCGTCGACAACGCCGTCGACGAGGCGATGGCCGGGCACGCGGACACGATCGACGTCACGATCCTCGCCGACGGCGGGGTCCGGGTGATCGACAACGGCCGCGGTATCCCGGTGGGCATCGTCCCGTCCGAGAACAAGCCGGCCGTCGAGGTCGTGATGACGGTGCTGCACGCGGGCGGCAAGTTCGGCGGCGGCGGGTACGCCGTCTCCGGCGGTCTGCACGGCGTGGGCGTCTCCGTCGTCAACGCGCTGTCGACGAAGGTCGCGGTCGAGGTCAGGACGGACGGTCACCGCTGGACGCAGGATTACAAGCTCGGTGTGCCGACGGCGCCCCTGGCCCGTAACGAGGAGACGTCCGAGACCGGTACGTCGGTGACGTTCTGGGCCGACCCGGACGTCTTCGAGACGACGGACTACTCCTTCGAGACGCTGTCGCGGCGCTTCCAGGAGATGGCCTTCCTCAACAAGGGCCTGACGCTGACCCTGACGGACGAGCGCGAGTCGGCGAAGGCGGTCGTGGGCGCGGACGTCGCGGGCACGGACGCGGTGGAGAGCAAGGACGAGGAGCCGCCGGCGCGGACGGTGACGTACTTCTACGAGGGCGGCATCGTCGACTTCGTGAAGTACCTCAACTCGCGCAAGGGCGAGCTGATCCACCCGACGGTGATCGACATCGAGGCCGAGGACAAGGACCGGCTGCTCTCGGTCGAGATCGCGATGCAGTGGAACGCGCAGTACAGCGAGGGCGTGTACTCCTTCGCGAACACGATCCACACGCATGAGGGCGGTACGCACGAGGAGGGCTTCCGCGCGGCGATGACCGGGCTGGTCAACCGCTACGCGCGCGAGAAGAAGTTCCTGCGGGAGAAGGACGACAACCTGGCGGGCGAGGACATCCGCGAGGGTCTGACCGCGATCATCTCGGTGAAGCTGGGCGAGCCGCAGTTCGAGGGCCAGACGAAGACGAAGCTGGGCAACACGGAGGCGAAGACCTTCGTCCAGAAGATCGTCCACGAGCACCTGACGGACTGGTTCGACCGTAATCCGAACGAGGCCGGGGACATCATCCGCAAGGCGATCCAGGCCGCGACGGCCCGGGTCGCGGCGCGCAAGGCGCGGGATCTGACGCGGCGCAAGGGGCTGCTGGAGAGCGCGTCCCTGCCGGGCAAGCTGAGCGACTGCCAGTCGAACGACCCGTCGAAGTGCGAGATCTTCATCGTCGAGGGTGACTCCGCCGGCGGTTCGGCGAAGTCGGGCCGTAACCCGATGTACCAGGCGATCCTGCCGATCCGGGGCAAGATCCTGAACGTCGAGAAGGCGCGGATCGACAAGATCCTCCAGAACACCGAGGTACAGGCGCTGATCTCGGCGTTCGGTACGGGGGTGCACGAGGACTTCGACATCGAGAAGCTCCGCTATCACAAGATCATTCTGATGGCGGACGCCGATGTCGACGGTCAGCACATCAACACGCTGCTGCTGACGTTCCTGTTCCGCTTCATGCGTCCGCTGGTCGAGGCCGGGCACGTCTATCTCTCCCGCCCGCCGCTCTACAAGATCAAGTGGGGCCGGGACGACTTCGAGTACGCCTACTCCGACCGGGAGCGCGACGCGCTGGTCGAGCTGGGCAAGCAGAACGGGAAGCGCATCAAGGAGGACTCGATCCAGCGCTTCAAGGGTCTGGGCGAGATGAACGCCGAGGAGCTGCGGATCACCACGATGGACGTCGACCACCGGGTGCTCGGCCAGGTCACGCTGGACGACGCGGCCCAGGCCGACGATCTGTTCTCGGTGCTGATGGGCGAGGACGTCGAGGCGCGGCGGTCCTTCATCCAGCGCAATGCCAAGGACGTCCGCTTCCTCGACATCTAGTCGGTCACTGCTGACGGATTCGACAAGGCCGAAAGGAAAACTGACCAGCGATGGCCGACGAGAACACCCCCGCAACACCTGACAACGCCGACGGCTCGGAGAACTCCGGAGTCCCGGGCACCCCCGGGACCCCTGTGATCCAGGAGGTGGCCGAGGCGGTCGAGGGTCTGGCGATGCGCGTAGAGCCCGTGGGGCTCGAAACGGAGATGCAGCGCTCGTACCTCGACTACGCGATGTCCGTCATCGTGTCGCGCGCGCTGCCGGACGTACGGGACGGCCTCAAGCCCGTGCACCGGCGTGTGCTGTACGCGATGTACGACGGCGGTTACCGGCCCGAGAAGGGCTTCTACAAGTGCGCCCGCGTCGTCGGTGACGTGATGGGTACGTACCACCCGCACGGCGACTCCTCGATCTACGACGCGCTGGTCCGCCTCGCGCAGCCGTGGTCGATGCGGATGCCGCTGGTGGACTCCAACGGCAACTTCGGTTCACCGGGCAACGACCCGGCCGCCGCCATGCGGTACACCGAGTGCAAGCTGATGCCGCTGTCGATGGAGATGCTCCGGGACATCGACGAGGAGACCGTCGACTTCACGGACAACTACGACGGCCGCAACCAGGAGCCGACGGTGCTGCCGGCGCGGTTCCCGAACCTGCTGATCAACGGTTCGGCGGGTATCGCCGTCGGTATGGCCACGAACATCCCGCCGCACAACCTGCGGGAGGTCGCGGCCGGTGCGATGTGGGCGCTGGAGCACCCGGACGCCTCGCACGAGGAGCTGCTGGACGCGCTGATCGAGCGGATCAAGGGTCCCGACTTCCCGTCGGGCGCGCTGGTCGTGGGCCGTAAGGGCATCGAGGAGGCGTACCGTACGGGCCGCGGCTCGATCACGATGCGTGCGGTGGTCGAGGTCGAGGAGATCCAGAACCGCCAGTGCCTGGTGGTCACGGAGCTGCCCTACCAGACCAACCCGGACAATCTAGCTCAGAAGATTGCCGACCTGGTCAAGGACGGAAAGATCGGCGGGATCGCCGATGTCCGCGACGAGACGTCCTCCCGTACGGGGCAGCGCCTGGTCGTCGTCCTGAAGCGGGACGCGGTCGCCAAGGTCGTCCTGAACAACCTGTACAAGCACACCGACCTCCAGTCCAACTTCAGCGCGAACATGCTGGCGCTGGTGGACGGGGTGCCGCGCACGCTGTCGCTGGACGCGTTCATCCGGCACTGGGTGGCGCACCAGATCGAGGTCATCGTCCGGCGGACGCGCTTCCGGCTGCGCAAGGCGGAGGAGCGGGCGCACATCCTGCGCGGTCTGCTCAAGGCGCTCGACGCGATCGACGAGGTCATCGCGCTGATCCGGCGCAGCGACACGGTCGAGATCGCGCGTGGGGGCCTGATGGAGCTGCTCACGATCGACGAGATCCAGGCGAACGCGATCCTGGAGATGCAGCTCCGCCGGCTGGCGGCCCTGGAGCGGCAGAAGATCGTCGCGGAGCACGACGAGCTCCAGGCGAAGATCAACGAGTACAACGCGATCCTGGCCTCGCCGGAGAAGCAGCGCACCATCGTCCGCGAGGAACTGGCCGTCATCGTCGACAAGTTCGGTGACGACCGCCGTTCCAAGCTGGTTCCCTTCGACGGTGACATGTCCATGGAGGACTTGATCGCCGAGGAGGACATCGTCGTCACCATCACGCGGGGCGGCTATGTGAAGCGTACGAAGACGGACGACTACCGCTCGCAGAAGCGCGGCGGCAAGGGCGTCCGCGGGACGAAGCTCAAGGAAGACGACATCGTCGACCACTTCTTCGTCTCCACGACCCACCACTGGCTGCTGTTCTTCACGAACAAGGGCCGGGTCTACCGGGCCAAGGCGTACGAACTGCCGGACGTCGGCCGTGACGCGCGGGGCCAGCACGTGGCCAATCTGCTCGCTTTCCAGCCGGACGAGCAGATCGCCGAGATCCTCGCGATCCGCGATTACGAGGCCGTTCCGTATCTCGTTCTCGCAACAAAGGCGGGACTGGTCAAGAAGACCCCGCTCAAGGATTACGACTCTCCGAGGTCGGGCGGGGTCATCGCGATCAACCTGCGCGAGACCGACGCGGGCGCGGACGACGAGCTGATCGGCGCCGAGCTGGTGTCGGCGGAGGACGATCTGCTGCTCATCAGCAGGAAGGCCCAGTCGATCCGGTTCACCGCGACGGACGACGCGCTGCGCCCGATGGGCCGTGCCACGTCCGGGGTCAAGGGGATGAGTTTCCGCGAGGGCGACGAGCTCCTCTCGATGAATGTCGTCCGGCCCGGTACGTTCGTCTTCACTGCCACGGACGGCGGGTACGCGAAGCGGACCGCCGTCGACGAGTACCGCGTCCAGGGCCGTGGCGGCCTCGGCATCAAGGCCGCCAAGATCGTGGAGGACCGCGGGTCGCTCGTCGGCGCGTTGGTGGTCGAGGAGACTGATGAGATCCTTGCCATCACCCTCGGCGGTGGTGTGATTCGCACGCGAGTCAACGAAGTCAGGGAGACGGGCCGTGACACCATGGGCGTCCAACTGATCAACCTGGGCAAGCGGGATGCCGTCGTGGGCATCGCGCGCAACGCCGAGGCGGGCCGTGAGGCTGAAGAGGTCGACGGGACCGATGACCCGGGGACCGACGAGGCCGGTACGGCCGAGGTCGCCGGAGGCAGCAAGCCTCCGGCCGTGGAGCACGAGGAGTAAGCGTGAGTGGAGCCACGGGCGCCGGATCGGCCGCTTCCGGAGCGAACGGTGCCCGTGGCCCTGCCACGGACTCCCAGGGGGTTACGGTGACCGACACCCGGGGGAACAAGCCCCCGTACGAGACCTATGGCGCTGGGCAGCCGCAGCCGGCCGCTCAGCCGTACCACCCGCCGCAGGCGTACCCCTCTCCGGGCGTCGGCGGAGCCACTCAAGCCGGACAGGGATCCAAGCCGGCCGGACAGCAGGGCCAACAGGGAGCTTCCGTGACATCTGCCCCTTCCGCCACCGGGACAGCCGGGGGTGGCGGATCCGCCGCACCGACGACGGGACCCGCCGCCGCCTCGGCGGTGCGTCTGCCGAGGACGGGCGCGCGGACCACGCCCCGGACGCGCAAGGCGCGGCTGAGGGTTTCCAAGGCCGACCCGTGGTCGGTCATGAAGGTCAGCTTCCTGCTCTCCATCGCGCTCGGCCTCTGCACGATCGTGGCGGCGGCGGTGCTGTGGATGGTCATGGACGCCATGGGCGTCTTCTCGACCGTCGGCGGGACGATCAGTGAGGCCACCGGGTCCAACGAGAGCAACGGGTTCGATCTCCAGTCGTTCCTGTCGCTGCCGAGGGTGCTCGTCTTCACCTCGGTCATCGCGGTGATCGACGTGGTGCTGGCGACCGCGCTGGCCACGCTCGGGGCCTTCATCTACAACCTCTCCGCGGGCTTCGTGGGCGGCGTCGAGCTGACGCTCGCCGAGGACGAGTGAGGACCGGGCATCGATTTTGGGGCTGGCCCTGAAGTGCGCTAATCTTCAGGGGCAGCGCGGGGCTATAGCTCAGTTGGTTAGAGCGCATCCCTGATAAGGATGAGGCCACAGGTTCAAATCCTGTTAGCCCCACCGCCTGTATCGGCCCGTACGGATCACTCCGTACGGGCCGATCGCATTGGACGATTCGTTACGCGGTTCGTCACCCGCTTCTTCCGTTCTTTTACTGTCGGTGTCCGGCCCTGACGAAGGCGGGAGTTGGGGTGCGGACAGGTCACCGATCGATATCGATCGGTGTGTATAGTCGGGCGCCAGAAGTCCCCTACGTCAAGGAAAGACGAGGTCGCGCGGTGAAGAAGCTTCTCTTGGTCGCACTGGCTGCCATCGGCGGGCTCCTCGTGTACCGCCAGATCCAGGCGGACCGCGCCGAGCAGGATCTGTGGACGGAGGCGACCGACTCCGTGCCCGCAGGTTCGGGTGTGTGAGACGCAGCAGTCCTGATGCGAGCCCCGGTCGCTGAGCGGCCGGGGCTTCGTGCTGCCCGGGGGCCGGGGAGCCCGTCCGCGGGCAGACAGCGGTACGGCCGCCGGGGCAGGATGGGCCCTCGCAGACGGAACGTGGCAGCGGGCAGAGGCAGGGGGACGAGCGCGTGAACGGGCAGCGCAGCAGGGGCCGGGTGGCGTCGGCCGCGACGTCGGTGATGTGCGTGGCGGCGGCCGTGAGCGCGGTCCTGGCGCTGCCGGGGCAGGTCTGGGCGGCGGGCGGGCCGGCCCCGTACGCCTTCGAGCCGGACGTGCGGCAGATCACCGGCGCGACGACCACGAGCGAGGCGCGGACCCTGGAGGGCGGCGCCGTCTACCGCGACGCGATCAAGCCGGGCGAGAAGCACCTCTACCGGCTCGACCTGACGAAGGGCACGAGCGACTACGTCTCCGCGGTGGCCGTTCCCGGGGCCGGGACGAAGGTCGCCTTCGGCGACAAGATCGAGGTGTCGCTCCAGAACCGCCAGGGCACCGAGTGCAGTTCGAACTACTCGAACTTCGGTACGCAGGGGGAGTTCGCCCGGCCGCTCGCCGCCTACGCCTACCGGGTGATCAAGGAAGGCTCGTCCACCTGCCAGGAGTCGGGTCCCTACTACGTGGTCATCGAGCGGACCAGTGAGGAGACCTCCTCGGCCGCGCCCTGGGAGCTGGAGATCCGCCACGTCACCGAGCCGGGGCTCAAGGCGACCGGGCCCACCCAGGCGCCCTCGCGGTGGCCCAGCGCCTCCCCCGAGCCGGTCGTGGGCACCGTGCGCGAGCGGGCGGGGGGCCACGGCTTCACCGACGCCAGGGGGCTGGTGTCGGGCGAGTGGTCGACGAAGATCGAGCCGGGGGAATCGCTCTTCTACCGGGTGCCCGTCGACTGGGGGCAGCAGCTCTTCGCCAGTGCCGACCTCGGCAGCTCGGACGGGGACGGGTTCGTGAGCGGCGCCCTCGGGGTGTCCCTGTACAACCCGGCGCTCGGGTACGTGTCCGGGAGCAGCTCGCTCTCGTACGACGGCAGGCAGAAGACGGCGGACCTCGACCCGCTGCCGCCGGTGGCGTACGAGAACCGCTTCGGCTACCGCTCCGGCGACCAGGACATGCGGTTCGCGGGCTGGTACTACCTGCGGATCAGCCTCAACCCGGAGGTCGGCAAGACCTTCGGGGAGAAGCCGTACGGGCTGACGCTGCGGGTCGACGTCAAGGGCACGCCGAAGACGGGGCCGGGGTACGACGGGCCGGCCGGGCTGTTCGCCGTGACCGGCGACGACCGGGACGCGGCCTCGGCCGGGCAGGCGGCGCCGGACGAGGCGCGGAGCGACATGATGGCGCTGGTCGCGGCGGGCGGGATCGGCGCGGGCACGGTGCTGGTGCTCGGGCTCGGCGTATGGACGCTGCTCGCACGGCGGGGCGGCGGCGTGGCGGCCCGCTGACCGCGACCCGGCCGGACGGGGGCGGCGCGGCCGGGCCCGGGTGAGGGCCAGACCTGGGTGAGGGGTCAGACCTGGGTGAGCGCCCAGAAGCCGACCGCGAAGCAGGCCAGCGCCAGCAGCAGAACCGGGATCGTCACCTTCGGGGGCGGTCCCGGACGCCTGGGGGGCGCGTGGTGGGCGACGGTACGGTGCGCCGGCTGCGGCGGCGGGGCCTGCTGGGGCAGGGAGGGGCTCTGGGCGGTGTAGGGGCGCGTGAGGCTGTAGTCCTGCCGTACGGCCGCGGTCCGCGCCTGTGCGTGGGCCAGATCGGCTTCTGAGGGGTACGACTGGGCCTGAACGTGGGGCTGTTGGGGCTGAAGGTGGGGCTGGGGCTGGGGCTGAGGTTGCTGCGGCAGGACCGGCGGTGGGGGGAGATGGAAGCTGCCGGTCTCCGACATGGAGGTGGGCGGGGGCGCGGGGGACGGCTCGGCGCGTTCCGGGGCCGGGGCGAGCCCCGGTCGCTGAGCGGCCGGGGCCGGGGCCGGAGGCGGCGTCGGCTCGGGGCCGGCTCCCGGCTCCGGTGCGGGTGCGGGGGCGGTGGGTACGGGGGCGGGCTTCGGCTCGGGGAGCGGTTCGGGTTCCGGCTTCTTGACGGGGCCGGAGGGGCCGAACCCCTGGGGCAGCGGACCGATCTGGTCGAAGATCTCGACCGGCTCCTCGTCCTCCGCGGACTCGGGGAGCAGATCCACGGCCGCCGTCAGCGCCTTGCGCGCCCCCGTGGCCGTACGGAACCTGGCGTTCGGGTCCGGCTGGACGAGCCCCGCCAGGACCTGCCACAGCGGCTCCGGGATGCCCTGCGGAGCCCCCGGGGTGCCATGTGCCGCGAAGTGCTCGACGAGGGCCTTGGCGTCGGGTTTCTGACCCTGCAACAGGTAGAGCGCGACCAGGCCCACCGCGAAGAGATCGGCGGGGAAGTCGGGCTCCGCGCCCAGCAACTGCTCGGGCGCGAAGTAACCGGGCGTTCCCACCACGTAGTTGGTCTCCGTCAGCCGCGGCTCCCCCTTGCGCATGGAGATGCCGAAGTCGGAGAGGCGCAGGTGCGGCCGCGCCGTTCCCGTGGCGTCCAGCAGGATGTTCGCCGGTTTGATGTCGCGGTGCACGACCCCCTCCGCGTGCACCGCGGCCAGACCGGCGAGCAACTGATCGAGCAGGGTGCAGACGAAGCGGGGCGGCAGCGGCCCGTAGTCGCCGATGACGTGCGCCAGCGACCCGCCCGTCACCAGGTCCATGGTGAACAGGACCTTGTCGTCGTCCGCCGCCCAGCTCGCCGGGGCGAGGACATGCGGATGATCGATCCGCAGCGCCTGCTCGCGGACGAACCGCAGCAGGGTGTGCGCGTCGCTCTGCTGGAGGACCTTCGCGGCCACGTAGCGGCGGCGCCGGTGGTCCCAGGCGCGCCAGACGGCGCCCACACCGCCGCGGCCGATCGGGTCGATCAGCTCGTACCGCCCCGCGAAGACCTCACCCATGGCGCCGCGCTCGCTCCCCGTCGTCGTGTCCGGCGGACATCCGCCCCGCCCTGCCCGTACCGCTCGTCGCCTGTCGCTCTGGTTCCGTGCCTAGTTCTGGTGCGCCTCGTAATGGGCGACCGCGTCGGCGGTGCGCCCCGCACCGTAGACCCTGAGGAACTCTGCCAGTTCCGGCTGGGTCGGGGCGAGGGCGTCCGCCGCGTCTATGATGTCGCCGGCCGCGGCGACCGACCGCAGCAGGGACTGGATCTCCCGGACGACCCGGCGCACGGTGGGCGCGCCCGAGCTGTTCGTCGTCTGGCTGGTACCCGTCAGGACGGAGCCCCCCTGGGACTTCTTGATCTCCTCCATCCGGTCGGTGGCCTCTCCGGCGCTGACGCTGCCGTCCGCCACCTGGCCCGCCAGATCCTGGAGCGCCTGCACGCGCTGGACGACCGCGGGGTTGCCGATCTTCGCGCGCTGGCCGCTCATCAACTGCGAGAGCATCGGCGCCGACAGTCCCAGCACGGCCGCGAGCCGTGCCTGGTTCAGACCCAGGTCGTCGATGAGCCGGCGGAAGAGCGCCCCCAGCGGCTCTCCGTACCAGCTTCTCTGGAGCTCTCTGGCTCTGGCAGTCGATTCCTGCTGTGCGGCATCCATGCGCGTCTCCCCATCGCTTCCCCAATGCGGCAGCTTCACTGCTGCGAACCTCGTGGGGCATCTTACGGAGCGTGGTCGCGCACGGGGAGCCCCAATCGTTTTGCGGGATCCCCCGGTACACCCGGTACTCTGGTGCCCGGTGATGGGAGAGCCGGTCTCTGCCGGTCGGTGTACCCGCCCATCCCCGGGGCCTTAGCTCAGTTGGTAGAGCGCTGTCTTTGCATGGCAGATGTCAGGGGTTCGACTCCCCTAGGCTCCACTTTCCATACCTCCTCGGACCTGCGGAAACGCGGTCAGGGGAGGTTTTTCGCGTGGTGGGGACCGGCCGGCCGGGCACGGCGCGGGCCGTGGTGTTCACCGGGGCCGGTCCGCGACGGCCGTCCCGGGGGTGGCGATGCCGTCGCCCGACGACCGGACGTGATCCGAGTGTACGTTCGTACGCTTCGCCGGGTAGGGTCGGCGGCATGCCGACGGACTACTTCGCTGACGACCCGCGCACCAACCTGGAGCGCATGCAGGCCGGTGACCTCTACATCGCCGACGACCCGGAGATCGCGAGCAGACAGCGGCGCGCGATGCGGCTCGCCGCCCGCTACCAGGCCGTCTTCCTGGAGGAGACGGGCGAGGCGCGGGAGGTCCTGGCGGAGCTGCTGGCGGCGGTGGGTCAGGACGTCGAGGTGCGGCCGCCGCTGTACGTCGACTACGGCAGCAACATCACCATCGGTGCCCGCACCTTCGTCAACTACCACCTCACCGCGCTGGACGTCGCGCCGATCACCATCGGCGAGGACTGCCAGATCGGGCCGAACGTCCAACTCCTCACCCCGACCCACCCGGTGGAGCCGGGGCCGCGCCGCGACAAGCTGGAGGCGGCGCTGCCCATCACGATCGGGGACAACGTCTGGCTCGGCGGCGGCGCCGTCGTCTGCCCCGGGGTGAGCATCGGGGACAACAGCGTCATCGGCGCCGGGGCGGTCGTCACCCGGGACATCCCCGCGAACGTCGTCGCGGTCGGCAACCCGGCCCGCCCGATCCGTACCGTCTGAGGGGCGTCGGGTGGCCACCGGACACACGGACCCGCAGCGCCGCGAGCGGATCCTCGCCGCGACCCTCGACCAGATCGCGGAGGAGGGCGTGGCCGGCGTCTCCCACCGTAAGGTCGCCGCCCGCGCGGCCGTTCCCCTCGGCTCGATGACGTACCACTTCACCGGCATGGACGACCTGCTGCGTGAGGCGTTCACGCGCTTCGCCGACCGGATCGTGGCCGTCTTCGAGGAGCATCTGGGCCGTGCGGACAGCCCGGAGCAGGCGCGTGAGGCGGTCGCCGACCTGGTGCACACCCTCTCCGAGGGGCCCGGCCGCGATCTGGTCCTCACCCAGGAGCTGTACACCCTCGCCGCGCGGCGCCCGGAGTACCAGGTGCTGACCCAGGCGTGGATGCGCCGCAGCAGGCATCTGCTGGAACGGCACTTCGACCCGGACACCGCCCGGCAGCTCGACGCGCTCATCGAGGGGCTCACGCTGCACCGGGCACTGGACAACGGCGCGCCGCACGACCGCGCGCTGACCCTGCGGGCGGTGACCCGTATCACCACCGTCTGACGGTGGTTCCCGAACGGCCCGTGGGGTGCGGACCTGACACCGCATCCCACGGGCTCTCCCGTGTCGCGGGCGCCGGACGATGCTTCAGCTCCGCCGGGGCCGCAGCACCCGCGCGAGCAGGACCACCGACAGCCCGGCCAGGGGCACCACCAGCAGCCCGACCCGCAGACTGGTCGTGTCGGCGACGTACCCGACCACCGGGGGCGAGACCAGGAAGCCCAGCCGCATCAGCCAGGAGACGATCGTCAGCCCCGAACCGGGTTTGAGGCCGGGCAGCTCGTCGGCTTCGTGCATCGCCGCGGGGACGAGCGTCGCCACCCCGAAACCGGCCGCGGCGAATCCCAGGATCGTTCCCGCCGGCGTCGGCACGGCCAGCGCCAGCCCCATGCCGCCCGCGGCGATCAGTCCGCCGGCGCGGGCCACGGTGCGCTGACCGAACCGGTCGACGAGCCGGTCACCGATGATCCGGCCGATGAACTGGGCACCCACCAGGGCGATGAAACCGCAGGCCGCGAGGGCCGCGGAGGACTTCAGGGCGTCGGAGAGGTACAGCGCGGCCCAGGAGCTGCCCGCGTCCTCGACCAGCGTGCCGGCCGTGGCGATCACGACGAGGGCGGCCAGCACATATCCCGTACGGGGGAAGCCGCCCGTACCTCCCGCGGACCGTTCCCGCGCGGCGTCGGCCTCCTCGGGCGCGCTGTCCGGCCCGGGGAGACAGAACCGCCAGGCGGCCACGGCGGCGAGGGAGAGGACGCCCGCCGAGAGCGTCAGATGCTGTCCGCGTGACAGGCCCAGCGTGATCGCACCCGCGGCCATCAGCCCTCCGGTGACGGCGCCGATGGACCAGATCGCGTGGAACGCGTTGATGATGGAGCGCCCGTAGCGGCGCTGTACGCGCAGACCGTGCGCGTTCTGCGCGACATCGGTGAGCGCGTCCATCGCCCCGGCCAGGAACAGCGCGGCGGCGAACAGCCCCACCGACCCGGCGAGACCGGCCGCGAGGATGCCCACCCCGGTCAGCAGGGTGCCCGCGACGGCGACCCCGGCCGACCCGAACCGGCGGACGAGCACCCCGGCCGCGAGACCGGCCACGATGGCCCCGGCCGGGAACGCGGCGACCGCCAGTCCGTAGGTGCTGTTGCTGATCCCGAGATCGGCCTTGATCTGCGGATACCTCGGCAGGAGGTTGGCGAACAGCGCCCCGTTGGTGAAGAACAGCACGGCCACGGCGGCCCGTGCGCGCTGCTCGGCGCGGCTGGGGCGCGCCTCGGTGTCGAGAGTCATGTGGGTGACCCTAACCCGAGTGCGTACGAACGTACACTCTCGGATGGGGAACGGGAACCGGTGCCCCGAGTACGCGGAAAGTGCCTTCCGGTGGGCCGGCGGAACCCTTCGACAAGGGTCACCGCCCGGCCCGGAAGGCACTCTCACGTTGATGTCCGGCTTCCGGCTTCGGCTTCCGGCTTCCGGCTCCGGTCTCGGCCCGACCGGAACGGCGGTGCTAGACGCGGTCCGCCGCGATCAGGACGTACTGGAAGGAGCCGTCCTTGTACGAGTTGATGAACGCCTCCTCGATCCCGGTGACCAGGGAGGAGGTCGCCCGCAGCTCCCAGTAGGGGAGGGTCGCGGGCGTGAGGTCGACGACGGCCTGGGGGACGAGTCGGTTGTCGGCCATGGCGCGGAGGTACTCGCGGCGGGAGTGGATGTTGCACTCGAAGTGCGCGTTGATCTGGGAGACCCACTTCGACGGCTGGCCGTAGCGCGGGTTCCAGCAGCCGGTGATGGTCACGTAGCGGCCGCCGGTCGCGAGGACGCGGGAGTGCTCGGCGAAGAGGTCGTCCAGGTCGACGTACATGGACGACTCGTTGTTCCACGAGGCCGCGGCCTGGCCGGTTTCGAAGGGGGTGCCGAGCATGTTGCAGACGCGGGCGCGGACATGGTCGTCGATGCCGAGTTCGCCGGCGCGGCGGTTGGCGAACTCGGCCTGCTTGGCGGAGAGGGTGACGCCCTCGACCTTGCAGCCGAAGCGCTGATGGGCCATCACCATCGAGCCGCCGCGGCCGCACCCGGCGTCCACGAGGGTGTCGTCGCGGCCGACGGTGCCGAGGTGGTCCAGGAGGAGTTCGGCCTGTGCCGATTCCAGCCGGTGGAGTTCGGCGATCAGCTTCTTCTCGTACGCGCTGTTCTGGGGGTCGCCGAGGGCGTCGTGGTCGATGTCCCCGATGCCGTAGTGGTGGTGGTACAGGCCGTCGACATCGCCGAGCCGCAGGTTCACGGGCCTCGCCTCGCCGTCCCAGTAGCGGGCGATGTCCCCCTGGTAGGGCGTCGCGGGGGAGGGGATGAAGACGGAGGAGCCGGTGGTGGTGAGTTCGGTGCTGGTCACAGGTGAATCCATTCTTCTTACCAGAAGTCGGGCAGGCTGTAGCGGTAGGTGTTGGTCTGGTGCCAGTAGTGGTTGCCGTCGACCCACGCGGCCACCCCCCGCAGGAAGCGCTGCACGCTCGGGACGGGGCAGGCGGCGGCGAAGGCCGCGGCGGCGGTCTCGAAGTCGCGCATCAGCTCGTTGTGGACCTCGACCGCCTTGAGGTACGCCTCGCGGTCGGAGGTGTTCTCGCGTTCGGCGATCACCACCGGCAGGTTCAGATGGCGGCCGGGGGACGCGAGTTCCTTCGTGTACGAGTACAGGTCGTTCACGATGGTGGTTGCGTTCGACGCCAGCGCGATGACCCGCTGCATGGCGGGCTGGGCGTGCAGGTCCGCGGGGAGTTCGTAGCCGCCGACGGTGTCGGTGATGGTGGGGCAGGGGCGGAAGTTGTTGAACTGGCGCATCGCCAGGTACTCCCACACCTCCGGGACATGGTCCTGCTCGGCCCAGGCGGCCTCGGCGAGATAGCCCATGTGCAGCCGGGCCATGTCGTGCCGGTAGCGGTCGGCCTGGGAGGGGCCGGCCTCCTGGAGGAAGTACTCCATCGCGGAGCGGTAGGCGCGTCGCGGCGCGTCCGAATGGAGCGACCGCGCCCACTGCGGCTGGTACTCCGCCGTCGTGTGCAGGGGGTCGAGGGTGGTGTGCGCCAGCAGCAGGCGTCCGCCGAGGCCGACGGGCGAGCCGCCGTGGTCCTCGCAGTAGCAGTCGTCCACCGCGTTCTCGGCGACCATCAGGCGCGTGGCGAGCATCAGATGGTCGACGGTGGGGGCGTCCGGATGGCAGGCGACCATGTAGCGCCCCACGGAGAAGCCGTCGAACTGGTCCTCCCAGTCCTCCGGGAACAGGTCGACCTCCTCCACGGCCCAGGTCTTGATCCTGTCGCTGAGCTCCGCCACCCGTACGGGGTCGGGCTCGGCCACCGGGTGGTGGTAGAGGCCCGGGATCGGGATGCCTTCCGCCGGTGACGACGCGGGGGCGGGGGCGGGTGTGGGGGCTGGCGTCGGCGGCAGCGCCGGTGGCACCTCGCGCGGGGCAAAGCGCAGGCTCGCCGTACCGAGGCCGCTGGGGCCGCCCAGGATCCGCCGCAGTTCGTCGGCGGGGACGCCCACGGAGGGCGCCACATCGGCGGCGGGCGAAACGTCCACGGAGGGCGGGACGTCCACGGAGGGCGGGACGTCCACGGAGGGCGGGACGTCCACGACAGGTAAGGGGGTCGCCGGCGGCGGGGCGTCGGTCGCGGCCTTGAGGGCGCGGGCGGCGTCGGCGAGGACGTGGGCCCCGAAGTGGGAAGCGGCCGTGGGCAGGCTCGATTGCACGGGGAAGAGCTCAGGGTCGGGCATCCATGGCTCCCTTGAGGGCGGGCGTGGGGGGTGTCTGCTGCGTGCGGGGGTGGGGGCGTGGGTGGGGCGATTACGTGGTGTCGCGGCTGCCGGGCACGGCCGTTCCGGCCCGCTCCGTTCCGTTGCGGCCCGCTCCGTTCCGGAGGGCGCGGGTGGCGGGCCGGGGCACGGAACCCCGGCCGGATCCGGACGAGAGGCCCTAGTCGTGCTTGCCGGCGATCTGTACGTTCTCCAGCACGCCGAGCGCGTCCGGCACGAGGACGGCGGCGGAGTAGTACGTGGTGACCAGGTAGGAGATGATCGACTTCTCGTCGATCCCCATGAACCGCACCGACAGACCCGGCTCGTACTCCTCCTGGAGCCCCGTCTGGCGCAGACCGATGACGCCCTGGTTGTCCTCGCCGGTGCGCATGACGAGGATCGAGGTGGTCTTCTCCTTGGTGATGGGGATCTTGCCGCAGGGGAGGATCGGGACGCCGCGCCACGCCGGGACCTGCTGGCCGCCGAGGTCGACATGGGTCGGGTAGAGGCCGCGGCGGTTGAACTCACGCCCGATCGCCGCGATCGCCCGCGGGTGGGCGAGGAAGAACTTGGAGCCGCGGCGGCGGCAGAGCAGTTCGTCGAGGTCGTCCGGGCTGGGCCGGCCTGCGTGGGTCTGGATGCGCTGGTTGAAGGCGGCGTTGTGGAGCAGACCGAACTCCCGGTTGTTGATCATCTCGTGCTCCTGGCGCTCGCGCAGCGCCTCGATGGTGAGCCTGAGCTGTTCCTCGGTCTGGTTCATCGGCCCGTTGTAGAGGTCGGCGACCCTCGTGTGGACCCGTAGAACCGTCTGGGCGAGGGAGAGTTCGTACTCGCGCGGGTTCAGTTCGTAGTCGACGAACGCGCCGGGCAGCGCGGGCTCTCCGGTGTGGCCGGCCGACATGGCGATCTCGGCCTCGCCGTGACGATTCTGCCGTTGCAGGGGGAGCGAGCTGAACCGTTCGACGTGGGCCTGGAGGCCCGGCGCCGAGGACGTCACGGCGGCGAAGTCGGCGCGGGACAGGGTGAGCAGGGTGCCGGCGGTCTCGGCGGTGGCGGTGGACTCCCATCGGGCGTCCGCGTCCAGCAGGGCGTCGTCGCCGAACCGGTCGCCGTCGGCGAGTACCCCGACGACCATGTCCTCGCCGTACTTGCCGGGGGCGGTCCGGTTCACGCGCCCGTGGGCGATCAGATGGATCCGGTCGGCGGGCGCGCCGTGCTCGACCAGCGTCTCGCCGGCCCGGAAGTCGCGCTGGACGCACCGGCCGGCGAGCGCGGTCAGCACCTCCACGTCGTCGTAGCCCCGCAGCAGGGCCAGTTCGCCGAGTTCGCGCGGGATCACCCGGACGACGGCGCCGTCCTGGACGAACTCCACGCGCCCGTCGCCGACGGTGTAGCTCAGCCGGCGGTTCACCCGGTAGGCGCCGCCCTTGGTCTCCACCCACGGGAGCATCCGCAGCAGCCAGCGGGAGGAGATCTCCTGCATCTGCGGGGCGGACTTGGTCGTGGTGGCGAGGTTGCGGGCCGCCGCCGTTCCCAGGCTGGACTGCGGGGGCAGCTCCAGAGATGCTTCCTGGCCGGTTTCAGCAGTCATCGGGCGCGCTCTCCTTCGTGAAGGCGGTGGCCGACGGGGCTGCGCGGCACCGGGAAAGAGGAAAAGGGCAAGGGGAATGGAGGAAAGGGAAAGGGGTGAACATCCGGGAATCCGTCGAGATGCCTGGGAACAGTAACGGCCGGTGCACCCGGTTGGTCCAGAAAAACCGGTGGCGTTAACTCGATGCGATGATCATTCCGGGGAAAGGTTTAACCCGGATGATGATCGGTATTCGGGCGGGTGTGTGGCTGGAAATCGACGTTCGCTCTGCATTCCGAAGGTAACGATTCGGCAACGCCCCTGTCGTGCGGCCGGTAGGGTTCGTTCCGGGAAACGCCGTCCGTCGCCATGCCTTCCGTCGCGCGCCCATGACCTGACTGTTCCAGCGTCAGCTCATGCGCCGGCCTCTGCGGTGACATGGCTGTCGCTCCGGTCCTGTGAAAGCGGGAAACCACCGTGAGCCATCCCTCCACCCCGGACGGCGAGCTGTCGCTCGTCGTCGCGGAACGGGCCGAACCCGCCGACGACGTGGCCGCCCTGACCCTCCGTCACCCCGGGGGCGGACCGCTGCCCCGGTGGGAGCCCGGCGCCCATGTCGATCTGCTGCTCGGCGACGGGCGGGTCCGCAGCTACTCCCTGTGCGGTGACCCCGCCGACCGGTCGTCGTGGCGCGTCGGTGTGCTGCGCGTCGCGGGCGGGCGGGGCGGATCGGCGTACGCGCACGACGTGTTGCGCGCCGGGGCGCCGGTGCGGGTGCGCGGGCCCCGGAACACCTTCGCCTTCCGGCCGGCCGGCCGCTATCTGTTCGTGGCGGGCGGCATCGGGATCACCCCGCTGCTGCCGATGGTCGCCGCCGCCGAGGCCGCCGGGGCGCGGTGGCGGCTGCTGTACGGCGGCCGGACGCTCGCCTCGATGGCCTTCCTGGACGAACTGTCCGGCTACGGGGACGCGGTGGCCGTCCGGCCCCAGGACCGGTACGGGCTGCTCGACCTCGACGGCCACCTCGGCGAGCCGGAGCCCGGCACCCTCGTCTACTGCTGCGGCCCCGAGCCGCTGCTGGCCGCGGTCGAGGAGCGGTGCCGCGCGTGGCCGGCCGGGGCGCTGCGCGTGGAGCGGTTCCGGGCCGCGGAGCAGCCGACGGCGGGGCGGGGGACGGCCGAGCAGTCGACGGCGGGGCACGGGGACGCGGGGCGGACGGGGAGGAGCGACGCGGGGCGGACGGGGAGCGGCGACGCCTTCGAGGTGGTCCTCTCCCGGTCCGGTCGCGCCCTGCGCGTTCCGTCCGGGAAGAGCGTGCTGACGGCCGTTCAGGAGGCCGGGGCGGACGTCCCGTACTCCTGTGCCGAGGGCATCTGCGGCACCTGCGAGACCGAGGTGCTGGAGGGCGTGCCCGACCACCGGGACTCCGTGCTCGGCGCGGAGGAGCGCGCCTCCGGCGAGACGATGATGATCTGCGTCTCCCGCTCCCTCGGCCCCCGGCTGGTCCTCGACCTGTGACGGCGATGCCGTCTCCTCCCCGACCGCCGACTGACGTACGGCGTCCGCCCGTACCCGTAATCCATCAGACCGAACGCCCGGACGCCGGGCGTTCCCCTCACCGAGAGCGGAGCTCATGAGCACCACACCTCAGACCGACCAGGGCTGGCATGTCGACGACCGCTGCCTGAACTGCAACATCGCCCGCCAGATCGCCCCCGGCATGATCGGCTACACCGAGGGCGGCGAGTACGGCGGCCTGTCGACCGTCGTCCGCCAGCCGGAGACCGCGGCCGACGTCGAGCTGATGTACCGGGCCGCGCACGCCTGCCCCACCCGGTCGGTGCACCCGCCGGCCGATCGGTGGGACGAGGGCTCGGACCCGTACCCGATGGCCCTGGACGACGACGCGACCGTGTTCCTCTGCGGGCACGCCTCCCCGCAGACGTACGGCGCGACCTCGTACCTCCTGCGCCGCCCCGACGGCACCGGGATGATGATCGACACCCCGCGCTGGCGGCCCGCGCTGGCCCGCCGTTACGAGCAGAAGGCCGGCCGGATCACCGATGTGCTGATCACCCACCTCGACCATGTGGCGCACGCCCGTAAGTACGCCGACGCCTTCAAGGCCCGGCTGTGGATCCACGAGGGGGACCTGCACTCCCTCCCCTCGGCCGACCACGTCATCCGGGGCACGGAACCCGTCGAGATCGTGCCCGGCGTCGTCGCCCACCCCTTCCCCGGGCACACCGCGGGCTCCACGCTCTTCATCGCGGACGAGAAGTTCTGCTTCAGCGGCGACTCCTTCTTCTGGTCCAACTCGCAGGCGACCCTCGAAGTGGCCCACAGCGTCGTCTACGACTCGATCAGGACGCTCGCCGAGTCGGTGGCCCGCGGGGCCGAGGAGCTGACCTTCGAGTGGGTCCTGCCCGGCCACGGCGATCTGCACCACCTCCCCGCCGACGAGATGCGGGAACGGATGCGCGGCCTCGGCCGCCGCGCCGCGACCTACCCCGCCGCGCCGATCGACTACGGGGCCGTCCGCTACTGACGGGCGGCCCACCGCATCGCGGCAGGGACGGCCGCCGCGGGCCGGGTCACGTCGCGTACCGCGTCAGTCGTACGGGTCCGAAGAGGCCCGTACGCACCTGGCCCGCGGCCACGGCCATCGTCGGGGACGCGTCGTCCAGGTAGCCCGCGAGGGTGGAGCGGACCACGATCTCCAGGTCGTTGTCGCCGGGGCGCAGGGCGCCGGTGATCTCGGTGCGCCAGGGGCCCCAGACGAGCCGGTCGACCAGCGCGCCGTTGACCAGCACATCCGCCGTGCCGCGCACCTCGCCGAGGTCGAGCACCACCCGGCCGGCGGGCGGCGCGGGGAAGACTGTACGGTGGCGGACCTCGCCGCCGAGCGCGCGCAGCCCCAGCTCCTCCCAGGCCACCAGCTCCGCCGGGGCCTCGGCGACCTCCGCCTCGATCGCCGTGTCCAGCAGGGCGCCGCCGCTGCGGCCGTCCGTCGCGGTGACCCGCAGCAGGATCTCCGTGCGGGCGGGCAGCGGGGCGGGGAAGCGGATCCGGCCGTCCGCCCCGGGACCGTACGCGCGGCCCGCCGCCGTCACCGCCACATCGAGGCCGGTGGGGATCCGCAGCGCGGTCGTCCCCAGCGGCGCGGGGAAGCGGAGCCACTCGGTCCGGGGGCCGGGCGCCACCGCCGGGGACCGGGGCACCAGGGGCAGGGCGACGCCGTTCTGCGCCGCCCCCGGCTCCAGCCAGCTCGCGCCCGGCAGCGGGTGCGGTCTGACCCGGGCGCAGAGGAAGCGCGGGTCGCGCTGGTGGTGCCGGCGCGGCGCGGCCGCCTCCCAGCCCGGACCGCTGAGCACGTCCAGGGACCGGGAATCGACCGTCGCGGCCCCGCCCTCGCCCAGCCGCAGTACGAGCGTGTTCTCCCCCGGGCGCAGCACCGTCCGCAGGTCGTAGGGGTGCACCCGGATCTCCCGGTGGCCCGGGTACGGGTTGAAGTCGCCCTGGCGGCCCACCTCGACGCCGTTGACCAGCACCGTGCACGCGCCCTCGCAGGCGACCAGGATCTCCGCGTCCTGCGGCACCTGCGTCAGCCGGAAGGTACGGGTGGGCGCCGCGCCGGTCAGCCACTCCGGTCTGCGGTAGGCGGCCGGGTCGGTGACCACGGCGAAGGAGGCACGCAGCGGCCCGTCCCGCTCGGCCGTGAACTCGATCTCCAGCTCGGCCTCGCGCCCCGCCGGGTACGCGGGCAGCGGGCTGAAGGACTGGTACCCCGCGCCCTCGGCGGGCAGTTCGGCGCCGTCGAGCCGTACCCGGCGCGCGGCCCCCGACCCCACGGCGAGATACCGCGGCGCCCCGTCCCCGGCCGGTCCCGGCAGCGCGATCCGGGTGCGTACGGCGACGGTCGCGCCCCGGTCCACCCGGCGCCAGTCGAGGAACTCCTCCGGTACGTACCCCTTGGGGCCCAGCGGCCCCTCGTGCACCGGGTCCTTGTGGATGCCGCGCGACAGCGACCAGCGGGCGGGCCGCCAGGCGCCGTCGGGATCCCGGACCTCGGCGAAGGGTCCGTATCCGGCGATCACCGGCCGCCAGCCGGCGGGCGCGGCCCTGCCGTCGGCGCCGTCGTCCGCCGCGGCGGAGTCACCGCCGGGGGCGTCGTCCGCCCGGTGCTCCAGGCGCCAGACCTCCAGCGGCAGGACGCCCGTACGGTCGGCGGCGGCCAGGTCGCCATGGCTGTTGTCCAGCGTGGAGCGGGCCCGCGCCCGCCACGGGCCCGCGACCGGGACGCTGCCCACGGGCTCGCCCAGTGGCTCCCGGGTGGCGTCCGGCAGCTCCGCGCCGAGCACGAGCAGCGCCACGGGGCCGTCCGCGAAGTCCACCTCCACCGTCCAGAAGGCGCCGTCGCCCTCGTCGGCCACCGTCAGCTCCGTACGCGCCCCCGTCCGCGGATCCCAGCGCTGCGCCCGCAGCGGCGGCAGGCCCTCGACCGTGACCCGCGCGCGCCGGTCGCCCGGCGGCACGAAGTCGTAGCCGTCCTCCCGTAGCTGGCGCCAGTACTCGTCCCAGGGGAAGCCCGCGTCGGCCCAGTCGTGCCGTTCCAGCCCCTCCAGCCGCGTCATCGGCGCCTTCGTACCGCTGATCTCGTCGTGCGCGGTGAGCAGCACCACCCATGTGCCGTGGTCCCCGCCCGCGAACCGCCGCAGCAGATACGGCGCGTCGGCCCGCACCCGGACGGGTCCGGCCGCCAGCGCGGCCGGTACGTCGCGCGGCGTGGCGACCCGTACCGCGAGTCCGGCCAGCGCCGGGCCCACCGGACTCCGGCCGACCCGGACCACCCGGCCGCCCGCGCGCGCGAACTCCGCGAGGACCGACTCCGCCGCCTCGTCGACGAGCGCCGCGTCCGGGATCACCACGTTGCGGTACGTCTCGTGGCCGATCCGCAGCCCGCCGTCGGCGGTGACCGTACCGCCCGCGACGGTCGCCTCGTCCAGCGTGTCGTGGTCCGTCCCGGCCCGCTCCAGCACCCCGCGGCGCTCCGCGAACCAGGCGCTCACCCCGTTCAGTTCGTGGTACGCGGCGACCGCGCGGCGCGCGGGCGGCAGCGGTCCCTCCAGCGTCAGATACGCCTGCGCGGTGCTCGTCGGGGAGAGCAGCACCGTGTCGCACACATGCGTACCGCCCGACAGCACCGAGCAGAGCCGGGTCACCGCCCCGGCGAACTGGTGGTACGAGGGCCAGTACGGCTGACGCCAGCAGGTGGACGGCGGGGCCCACTCCCACCAGCCGCCGGCCGTCGAGTAGTACACGGCGTGCGGGTCGTAGAGGTTGGCGCCCCGGCGCAGGAAGGGCGCGAGCCAGTCGTACGTCTCCTCCAGCGTGCCGCCCCAGCCGGTGGAGTGGAACGCCTCGATCCAGGTCCGCCGGCCGCCGTGCGCGTGCGCCAGCGAGCTGTGCGCCTTCGGATCGCCCCAGTGGTCGCTGCCGGGCGCCCCGTACCCGCGATGGGTGGAGAGGTAGTCGCCGTAGAGCAGCACCCCGCCGACCGGGTCGCCCTCCCGCGCCGGGGACGCCTGGTCGAAGCCGCAGAGCAGCCCCCGTTCGGCGAACCAGTCGTCCAGGGGGTCGAAGAACGCCCGGCGCGCCAGCGTGGCCCGGTGCGCGTGGTAGTCCCGGCGCACCCGCGCCGCGTCCCGGCTCGCGGCCCCGAGATACCGGGCGCCCGAGAAGAGCGCCGAGCGCAGCGGCAGCAGGTCGTATCCGTACGCCTTCTCGAACGAGGCCGCGAAGTCCCGCCCCCAGGTCGGCATCGGCGGCAGCTCGTCCTGGAAGAACCCGGGGATGACCGTGCCGAACCAGTGCCCCACCTGGCGCTCCAGCTCGCCGTGCACCTGGTCGAGCAGGGCGGCGCACGCCTCGACGCCGAAGTAGTCGAAGCCGCTGACCCGCTCCTCGATCACCCCGTCGGGCCTCCGGTGCAGGGCGAGCCCGGCGAAATCCGGCCGTACGGCGGTCAGCCTGCCCTGGAAGTTGGCGCCGGAGAAGCCGATCTGGTCGTACATCCACAGGTGGAAGCCGAGCTCCCGCGCGTCCTCGCAGGCACCGTCCAGCAGCTCGATCCACCGCGGGCTGAGGAAGGGCGGATCGTCGGCGAGCGAGCCGAACATCGGACCGGTGGGTGCCAGGCACATCACCACGGCCTGCCGCACGCCCTGCGAGAGCAGCTCCGTCATCTGCCGCCGCAGCCCCGGCCGGGTGATCTCCGCGCCGCTCCACCACCAGATCGGCAGCGGTGTGTACGTGGCCGCGGGCTCGGTGAACCGGGCCAGGACCTCGCGCGCTCCCGCGCCCGCACCCTCGGGCATGTCCTTTTCGTCGCTCATGCCCGCATTCCTGCCCATGATCACGCCGCGGCACGCTCCGCCTCGATCATCTCCAGCGTCTTCCCGGAGGTGTCAGGCATGAAGAGGTATCCGATCACCCCGCTGATCAGCAGGAACAGCGAGAGCAGACCGCCCACGGCGCCGAGCCCCACCTGCGCGAGCGTCGGTACGAAGAAGCTCCAGACGCCGAGGCACATCCGCGCCACCCCGAAGGTGAAGCCCTGCGCCGTCCCGCGCAGCATGGTGGGGAACAGCTCCTGGCTGAAGACCTTGTAGAACGCCTCGCCCGCGAGCGCGCCGCCCGCGCTGAACAGCACGATGTTCAGGACGATCACCGGGATCGTGAACGGCAGGAAGACGAAGAGCCCGTACGCGACGATCTGCATCACGGAGCCGATCCCCCACAGCAGCCTGCGGGTCGCGTACGTGCCGTCCGCGTGCCGCATGAAGACCAGCACGGTCATCGCGATGCTGATCACGAAGCCGCCGCAGGACAGCGCCACGCCCGCCGCCTGGCCGCCGGCGTGCAGCGTCTTGACGAAGTACGGCGTGAAGATGCCCGCCGTCCCGGCCGCCAGCCCCCAGAAGACGTAGATGCTCCCCGTCCACATCAGCGCCCGCAGATGGGCCCCGGTGAACAGGGTCCGTACCCCGTGGCACGCCGTCGTCCCGGTCGCCGCGGCGGCGGCGGACGCGGCCTGCCAGCGCGGCGACTCGGTGAGCCCCTGGCGCAGCGCCCAGGTGACCAGGGCGACGACGAGGAGGTGGAGGAAGACGATCCGGATGCCCAGCAGCCCCAGCGGGGCGAGCGCGAGGGCGAGCACCAGGACGACCACCGGCCCCACCGACCACGCCACCTGGGTGAAACCGAGCAGCTTGCCGCGCGACTTCGGCGGCGAGAACTCGCCGACCAGCGCCAGCGAGGTGGGCACGTCGGCGCCGACCGCGACGCCGATGACGAAGACCCCGAGGAAGAGCATCACGGAGTCGAAGGAGAGCGCGACACAGAGCACACCGGCCGCGTACACCAGCAGGTCGTACTTGTAGATGCGCTTACGGCCCAGCCGGTCGCCCAGCCGTCCGCCGATGAACGCGCCGATCGCGCAGCCGATCGCGTTGGGACCGATCGCGGCGAGTGCCCCCACCACCGTGCTGCTCAGATGCAGATACGACTGGAACAGGGCGAGCCCGGCGCCGAGGGCCACGATGGACCCCGCGTCCAGGTAGGACGCCATACCAGCCAGGACGGACCATCGCCACTGCTGGGAGCTGACCTCCTCCCGGCCGGCCGCTTCATCCGTGGCAGTACCGACGGTCCGCTGGGCCATGGCTCTTCCTCCTACACGCCGTTGTGCCGAGGGGGTGTCGGGGCCGGTTGGACCGTACGAGTGGTGTTCATCCGAAGAACTGCGCAGTGACGGCGTAGCTCCTCGGAATCCCCAGATGCGTACACATCATGAGGAAGGTATGTAGATCGCCCCGACCAAAAGCGCAACTCGAAGCGCAACCCGAAACCCCGTCCGAGACACACATCCGAAAGTGAGGGGTCATGGCCGCCTTCAAGGTCAAGACACTGTGGACCGTCTTCCTCACCGCGTTCTTCGCGGTGCTCGCCTCCCTGGGACTCAGCACTCCGGCCGCCGCCGCGACCGGCCGCGCCGCGCAGCCCGCCGACC